>JAEUVP010000061.1 GCA_016786805.1 Chitinophagaceae bacterium
AAGCGTTTGCCGCTTTCTTTCATCACATAATCATTCAGTGTCTGGTCGCTGCTGTTTTGCAATTCCACATTACGGGTATGTGCATTCAGTAATAAACCCACTTTCACTCCAATGGCTGCTTTAAAGCTCTTATTGGGATTAGAGGGGTCTGCTGTATAACGAAATTCAATGGGTGCTTCCAGGTAAGATGTGGCCAGTTTTGTTTTTTTGAAATGGTTGGTATCGGACTGGTCGGTGAAGCGCAGGGTGGTAGTCAGGTCTTTGATACCTACATAAGTTTCTTTAAAAATGATATGATCAGAAGAAATACCCGGTCCGAAAGCCATACTCAGTTTGGGATTAGTCTTGAACGGGAAATCATACATCAGGTAAACATTAAAGCTTTTGGAAAAACCGCTTGTCTTCACACTGTCGGGGGCACCGGCCCAGTTGGTATAGCCAAACTGCACCAGCAGGTGATCATTGGAACGTCCGCTTAGGTCAACCGGTTTTTTCTTTAAGACCAGTGTGGTATCCTGGGCAGATAAAGCAGTAATAACAAGGGTACAGGTGAGTAGTGAAAGGATCTTCTTCATAAAATTTAAGTAGTGGACAAATGTATTTTCATCCCGGTTAACAAAAGGTTAAAGAACCTTTGTGGATTCAATGAAAGGGTTTTAAAATGAAAAATCCCGCAAAGCCGTTCAATACACAAAGAAAGCTGCACCTTGAATTGTTCTCTTTGTGGTCTCCGTGTCTTTGTGGGATAAATCTGTGATCGCTGTCTTTTTAAATAATTAGCTGGTGGACCCTGCAGGGCACGATCCTGCGACCCCCTGATTATGAGTCAGGTGCTCTAACCAACTGAGCTAAGGGTCCTGCCAAAAAAGGCGCTGCAAAAATAGAAAAAAACAGCGGTAATCAAATCAGAATAAATATTAAATGGAATCGGTAGATTTACCGCTGCTGACGAGTATGCTTGAAAACGATCAAATAAAGCGGCTGCTTACCGCTATTGCATTAAATAATAATGACCAGGCTGCCTATAAGGAGTTATTTCTTCTTTTGCACAGCCGCCTGAAACAATTTGCTTATTCCATACTGAAGTCCGGCGAAGAAGCTGAAGAGCTGGTGTCAGATCTTTTTATCCGGATCTGGGAAAAAAGAGACCAGTTGGCCACGATTGAATCCCCTCTTTTATATTTCTATACCACCGCCAAAAACCTGGCTTTTAACCGGATCGCTAAACTGAAACGACAACAGAACCTGGCCCCGGAAGAGTGGCTGGTGCAACTGAACAGCATCTATTTCGACCCGGAACAGCTGATGATGACCGAGGAGATGATGCGGCAGATCAGGCAGGCGGTGAATGATCTGCCTCCACGGTGCCGAATCATTTTTAAACTGGTAAAGGAGGATGGCCTGAAATACAGGGAAGTAGCCGAATTGCTACAACTATCTGTAAAAACCGTTGAGGCCCAAATGGCTATCGCATTGCGACGAATCGGCAAGGGCATGCACTTGGATATTAAAACCGCAGCTCAATCCCCGCAAACGCCAAAAAATAGTTAAGATTTCTTTAGGGGTAATCACTCAGTTTTAGTGTCTTACTATTTTATTCCAACTAACGATTTCATGAGCCAGGAAAAATTTTGGGTTTTACTTTCTAAAAAACTGTCCGGCGAAGCCGGGGCAGCAGAGCTGAAAGAGCTGGAAAGTCTCATTCTCGCCCATCCCGAATGGCAGTATGCTATTCAGAACCTGGAAGATCTCTGGAAACACTCCTCACAAAAAGATTCCCTGCAGGAAGAAGATGCTTTCATGCTGCACCTGCACCGGATGAACGAACTCAATATCCCTTTTGGCGATGAGCCGGCTGAAATTCCGGCTGTTCCTGTAACCAAGGTTAGAAAATTAAGATGGTACTGGGCTGCTGCTGCAATTATTGCTGTTGCCGGGTTGTTCGTTTTTGGTAAATCCATATTAACAGGTGATGCCGATAAAGCACTGGCCAATAAAGAAGCCAATGAAATATCCACCCGGCCCGGATCCAAATCAAAGATCCAGTTACCCGACGGTTCCATTGTTATGCTCAATTCCGGAAGTAAGCTGATCTATAATAAAGATTATGGCATTGATAACCGGGAAGTGACATTGGTGGGAGAAGGTTTTTTTGATGTAAGAAAAAATAAGGAGAAGCCTTTTATTATCCATACTGCTGATATTAATATTAAAGTACTGGGTACTGTATTCAATGTAAAAGCATATCCGGACGACAAGAAAACAGAGACCAGCCTGATACGTGGTAGTATCGAGGTGACCATTAAGAACCGTCCCAACGACAAGATCATCCTTTCTCCCAGCGAAAAGTTAGTGGTGGAAAACGGGCTGGTGCCGGATAAACAATTACAGCAAAAAGAAGCCGGGGAACTGGTGGCAGCACCGGCAGGGATTAATACAGTAATGGCCATTAATAAACTGAAGTACAGCCCGGTTGACAGTTCTGTTGCTGAAACACTCTGGATCGAGAATAAACTGGTGTTCAGGGATGAATCTTTTGAAGAACTGGCAATGAGAATGCAGCGATGGTATGATGTGAGTATTTCAATAACCGACGAAAGACTGGCGGAGAAAAGGATGACCGGAATTTTTGAAAGAGAAACGATTGAACAGGCGCTGGAGGCGCTGAAAATATCGATACCGTTCCAGTATGAAAAGAACGGGAATAAAATTATTATTCACCAATAATGCTTATGCCATATGACTGCTCTAAACACATCGTGACAAGGGTGAAATTAAAATGACGAAGCCCCGCTGCAACGGGACTCCGCCAGGCTAATGCAAGTAGTAGACAGGTTCCTGAAAAGGACGCCTGTATTGATTAACCCTTCAAACGGAAAATATGAAAAAAAACGAAACGACTGCTGTTTCAGGTAAGGTTCTGTATTTAAAGATTGCGAGAATTATGAAACTGATGATTGCTTTGCTGCTGATCGCTTGTCTGCAGGTATC
>JAEUVP010000073.1 GCA_016786805.1 Chitinophagaceae bacterium
AGACGTCCGAAGGTGGTGGGGGCAAAATTCAAACTGCTTTCCGGGTAATAGATCTGGATAGCAGCCCAAAGACCCGCCAGCATACCCACTATCCCAAACACGATAGTGGCTATACCAAATGCCTTTACAATTTTGTTGTCATAATAGAACTTTTCGACTTGCATAAGCTGGATTGTTTTTTGAATTATACTGTTTTGGTAGATGAAGCAGGTTTGTCATCAAAAAGAATACGGGAGGAGGGTGAGTAATCATCTTCAAACTGGCCAGACTTAACACCCCACAGAAATGCCACCAGGAAAAGGGCGGCAACAGAAATGCTGGCTATCAGCAAAATGATAATCACACTCATACTTTTGATTTTACGTTCCTGTAAAAATATTTTTCGGGTACCCGGCAAAGCATAACAAGTATCAACAGGGGGACTGATTTTCATCAAACTGTAAAAAGATTGATGAAAGACAAGTTTTTTACAGTTTCATCCGGCGGGCCAGCAGGCTGCTGCTGCCAAAAGTGAGCAGTAAAATGCTGAGGGAACTGCTGGGCATCAGTATAGCCGCTACCAGGGGAGACAGGTTTCCCTGCACTGCAAAGGCAATCCCGATAATGTTATATACGATTGACATAACAAAGCTGGCTACCACGATATTCCGGTTGGCACGGCACAGGCGGATGAATTTGGTAAGCCTTGAAAACTGCCGGGCTTCAATAATGGCATCGCTGGAGGGAGTGAAATTGTTGGTCTGTTCAGCCACAGCGATGCCGATATCACTTTGTTTCAATGCCCCGGCGTCATTAAGTCCGTCACCGATCATCATTACTTTTTCACCTTGTTGCTGTAATCGCTGGATGTATTGGAGTTTATCTTCCGGTTTTTGGTGAAAGAGCAGGGTGGCTTTGCGTCCCAATAACCTTTCCAGGTTGACTTTTTCGGCTTCATTATCGCCGGAAAGAACAGATAAGCGATAATCATTTTTCAATTCATTCAGCAACTGGGGAATTGCTTCACGGTAATGGTTGCTGAACAGGAAGAAACCATACACTTTGTTATTGATGCTGACATACACAGCTGTTCCCGGCTGAGTATTATGCTTACCTGCCACAAACTCATAAGAACCTGATCTCAACAAGTCGCCGTTTACAGATCCTTCAACACCCATACCTGTAGTTTCTTTGAAACCGGTTACTTCCCTGTTTTTCGGGATACCCAAATGTTTTGCCAGTGCTTTACTCAGCGGGTGATTGGAACAGGAGGCCAATGCTGCCACCTGCTGTTGCTGGTAAGTTGTCAGTGCTGTGCCCTCATAATTAATATCCTGCTGCTGGGTGGAAGTAAGTGTCCCGGTTTTATCAAAAACAATATGCGTGGCTTTGGCCATATCTTCAATGGTCTGGGCACTGCGGAGATAAAAATGATTATGGCCCAGGATGCGAAGGATATTCCCGTTGGTGAACGTATTGGATAATAACAGGGCACAAGGGCAGGCAATGATAAAAATAGCAGTAACGGCGGGCCATAGTTTTGACGGATCATTCAGCTGCCAGTAAATACCAGTGACAAGGGCAATGGTTAAAACGATATAAGTAAAATACCGGCTCAGCAGGTGAACGAATGAAACGCTTTTTGCCTGCTCCTGTTTTTTAAATTCATCCCGGTTCCAGAGTTTGGTCAGGTAGCTTTGCGCCACTTCTTTCACTACTAATATTTCGATATTACCTTCGGTTTGTTTACCACCTGCATAAACCAGTTCCCCTACTTCTTTTAGTACGGGTAGCGATTCACCAGTCACAAAGCTATAGTCGATAAAAGCTTTTCCTTTGGAGAGGATGCCATCGGCCGGTATCAGTTCTTCGTTATGAATCAGTAAAGTGTCGCCGGGTTTCAGATCCGGTAAGGTGGTAGGAACTTCAGTATTTTCTTTTAATACCGATACAGCAATCGGAAAATAAGATGTATAATCCCTTTCAAAAGAGAGTTGGCGGTAGGTTTTATCCTGTACGATACGGCCGGCCAGCATAAAAAATACAATACCGGTCATCGAGTCAAAATAACCGCCGCCGTTTCCGCTGATCACTTCCCAGGCGCTGCGTATAAATGTTACAATAATAGCTAATGCGATGGGTGCATCAATATTCAGGAACTTATGTTTTAAACTTTTCCAGGAAGATTCGTAAAAGGGCAGAGATGAATACAACAGCACCGGGATCGCCAATGCAAAATTGGCCCAGCGGAACATGCCCCTTAAACCAACCTCACTGGCATCTATGCCGAGGTATTCCGGAAAACTCATCAGCATAATGTTGCCGAAGCAAAAACCGGCAATGCCCAATTGGTAAACCATGCTTTTGTTGATCGCCGGCCTTTTTTCTTTCAGGTCGTTCAGGCTGATATAAGGTTCATAACCAATACTGGTTAATGTTTCAGCTACTTTCCGAAGACTGGTTTGCGGAGTAAGCAGCACGATATCTACTTCCTTGCGGGTGAAATTGACTTTGCTGGAAATAACACCGGGATCTAAACGGTGCAGGTTCTCCAGCAGGTATAGGCAGGAACTGCAGTGCATCTGGGGCAGGTAAAACGTCACATGCACCTGTTTGTCATCCCGGAAACTGATCAGTTGTACCTGTATCTTATCATCATCCAAGAAAGCGAATTTATCCTTGCGGACATGCACCCGCTGGTTGATACCGGGATTCTCATTCAGGTTATAATATTCGCAAAGCTCACCTTCGTTCAGGATCTGGTACACCATTTTGCAACCATCGCAGCAAAATATCTTTTCCGC
>JAEUVP010000097.1 GCA_016786805.1 Chitinophagaceae bacterium
ATATCTGTATAAGTATGCAAAACGATTGTTTGATCTTGTGGCATAGTACTTAGTTGAATAAAAGAAAATTTATTTAGTTCGCAGCACCAGCAGCACTTCCTGTCTTCTTTTCAGCAACAGGTCATTCCCTCTTGTTTCGAAACGATCAATATTTTCCAGGGTGGAAATAAAAAGATTTTCAAATTCAATATCATTACAACTCATTTTTGTGCTGATCAGCTCATGAAAGCTGATGACATTTTTATCAAGGCTGTAATTTCCACTGATTTGATTGCAGCCGCCATTACCGGCAAATTTTCTTAAACCAACTTCAAAATCAAGATATGCATCCCTGCGTCCACCGCTTTGCTGTACAGGCACTCCTTTCATCTCTACCAGTACCCAACGTTGGTTACCCCAGTTATGATCCGGGGAGAGTTTCGGACTACAATCAGCGCTGATAAAGGAGATAAATAAAATGAATAAGTATTTCATGTTGATAATTGATTGGGTTAATAGTATTGAATAGTCCGGTAAAAAAAATCTATACACAAGGTAGAGCAATGCAAGGTTGACTTATATAATTAAAATCATGTGCTCCTGTTCAGATGCAGATCCTGTAAACAAAACACCACATCAGACCTGGTAAAATAAGTCGAATTACATTGTATATACGGCTGACTGTAAGCAAGTAACCGTAACAGCGAGAATAATTGTTGCTTTAAATTCAACGGAAAGAACCTGTGAATTATAAAACTTCTGCATGTAACTATATAACTCTTTGGAGAATTACCGGGGGACCTTTACTTACATAGCAGCCGGCTATCCTGTTGAAGCACACTGAACTTCAAAAACAAAGCAATAAAATGAAAATACTTTTAATTTCCCTTTTCCTGCTGACAGCCATCCTTGGTGCAGGTTTTATTTTTAATACCACCCAAAAACAAAAAGACTGGCCGGTACCTGATGCAGATAAAAACAAAGTGAACCCCATTGCCGCTGACGTATCTTCCATTGCAGATGGCAAGGCGTTATGGGGCACCCATTGCCAGTCATGCCATGGTAAAAAAGGGTTAGGCGACGGCCCCAAATCAGATAATTTAAAAACAGAGGCAGGAGATTTTTCAAAGAATGCAACCCAGGGGCAAACGGATGGCTCTCTCTACTTCAAAATTGTTAAGGGCAGAGATGATATGCCAGGCTACAAAAAGAAAATTCCTGAAAGCGATGATATCTGGAGCCTGGTCAATTACATGCGTACATTTAAAAAATAGGATTACTACATTCAGCTATGCAGAATATCTTGTATTTAAAAAGGTAGATCGTAAAATTGGTATAGAAAGCAGAATACTTCAGCATTAACAACCCTATTTAAAGCCTAATTATTCCCTGTGATCGTATTGAACGAATTTAAAAATGTATTCAGAAAATCATCTTTACCGGCTGGATATTTTATTTTTTTTTGCATTGCATCTTTTTCTTCTCTTGTTAACAAGGCCATCGCATTAAATAACAGGCCGGTGATCTCGGTAAATGCATAATGTACTTTCTTCATCGCCTTTTTATCCAGTTGCCGGTGCAAACGTTCACTGGGCCGTTCCTGCAACATATTCTGAACATACAATTTCAGCAGGTCTTGCATTTTGGTCAGCTCGGGTTGTAATTTTTTCAACACAGAATCCTTCATGGCATTGATCTTTTCCAGTCTTGGATTTTGGACAACCGTACGGGATACCGGCTGCTTCCATTTTTGCACGGTATCCAAAATATCAAGTTGACCGGATGAATAAAAATGACGGTTGCTGATATTACTGTCGTTAGCTGCCAATTCCACTTTATCCCAACTTCCCCTTGTATATTTATACGTGTAATTAACTCCTTCAAAAACTGGTAGAATGATATTATACTGTCCTTCACTGACCTTTTTCATCCGGTACAGGGAGTCACCGGCATGCCAGTAATTAAAGGAGCCCGCAATATATAGGGGGGTTGTACCTGTATCCGGCAGAGGAACTTTAACTGTAAGCTGTATAGCTGTTACCTGTGAATTACCAGGCAGGAAAGAAAAACCTGCAAGGCAATAGGCAAGGCTGTAATAAATGAATTTCATAACCAGGGATTGTGCAGCAAAAATAGAATGGCGAAAAAAACAGGATACTGATCCCCGTCATGTATTGATGAAAATACCGGTTCGTATTGATTATTGCTTTTATCTTAAAAAAGAGGCAGCTTCAAACTGAAGACTGCCCCTGAATAATTGCACTGC
>JAEUVP010000121.1 GCA_016786805.1 Chitinophagaceae bacterium
CTGATCTTCACCAGGACTTTATCTATGCGGTGACCATCCATGTCGATGATCTCGAGGGTGAAACCTTTCCAGTCAAATTTATCGCCGGTACGGGGGATACGTTCCAGTTCATGCAGGATAAAACCGGCCAGGGTATCAAAATCATGTTCCCCTTCATTCATCCATTCTGTTTTTTCAAACCGGGTCAGGAAATCATAGAAGGGGATCTGTGCATCAACGAGGTAAGAACCATCTTCCCGTTCCCGGATCTCGTAGTCGGTATTATTCTGTTGCGGGATATCACCCACAATCGCTTCCAGGATATCGTTAAGCGTTAACAGGCCAAGGATACTTCCATACTCATCCACGATAAAGGCAGAATGTATCTTGGATTGTTTGAATTTTTCCAGCACCTGGTAGGGTGTGTTATTTTCCGGGATGAATAAAGCCGGCTGCATGATCTCTTTGAACAAAGTGCTGTCAGGACTTACATACAGGTCTTTGATAGAAACCACTCCTTTGATATTATCAATGGAATCATCACAAATAGGATAAGCCGAGTGCGGTTCCTGTAATATTTTTTGTTTGATCTTGTCTTCATTATCATCCAGGTTGAACCAGATGATATCACTGCGGTGGGTCATCAATGAAGTGATATTACGGTCGCCGAGATGAAACACCCGTTCAATGATCTCCTGTTCCGCTTCATCAATCGTCCCGGCTTCGGTTCCCTCACCGATCAGTGTTTTGATCTCTTCTTCTGTTACCGCATCATCTAAATTCCGTTTGATATTAAAAATGCGGAAGAAGATATTACTGGTCTTATTCAGCAACCATACAAACGGGTGGGTGATACGGGCAAACCCGTTCATCGGTTTGGCCACCAGTTTAGCGATCTTTTCTGCCCGCAGCAATCCGATACGTTTGGGGATCAGTTCGCCAAAAACAATGGAGAGATACGTAACAATGATAACAATGATGGTGGTGGAAATCGTTTCGGCATACGGTTTTAGTAGCACTATTTGCTCCACGTAAGGCTGCAGGTCCCTACCAAATCGTTCGCCGGAATACACACCCGTGATGATGGAGATTAAGGTAATGCCTATTTGTACCGCAGATAAAAATAATTCAGGATGGTTCGACAGTTCCAGTGCAATTTTAGCCTTTTTGTCACCTCTTTCGGCCTGGCTTTCCAACCTGCTTTTGCGGGCCGACACCAAAGCGATTTCAGACATGGAGAAAATACCGTTCAGTAATATCAGGAAGCTTAAAATGAAAATATCCATCAGGGGCTGCTCATTGTTGTTGTTCGAAGATAGCAAATCCGAAACGCTTATTGAAGAAGGAGCCGGTAAAGCTTCCCACAGCCAGGCCCAGTATGGCTCCCCCGATCACATCAGACGGGTAATGAACGCCTACATACACCTGGGCATATGCAATCAGTCCCGCCCATAAAAAACCGATCCAGGCCCATTTGGGCAATATGTTCCGGAAGGTTATATAGAAAAAGGTAGCCATGCCAAAATGATTGGCGGCATGGTTGGAGGTGAAACTATAACCGCCGGAACAATTATTCACCAGCAAGCGTACAAAATGAGCAAACTCCGGGTCACGACAGGGGCGCAACCGTTCAAAATTATGTTTGATAAGGTAGGTGCCCGTCATATCAGTGAGGGCAACGGTAACAATAAAGAATAATACCCACCACGAGCTCTTAATGTTGAAATTCAGTGTCACAAAAAGCAACAGGAATACATACAGCGGTATCCAGGTAAGTGAATTCCGCATCAACGGCAATACGGTATCAAAAAAAGAATTGGTCCATTCACTGTTCAGGGTGATAAATACAGAACGGTCCATATTTACTAATTCCTGCCGGATGTTGAGTAAGATGTGTAACAACATGACTGCAAAAGTAGTCATAGTTGCCAAGCCTGCCTGCACCCGTTCAAAAATCAGTTGCAGGCGGTATTGCTGGTACCGTTTAAATTGACTTTTTTTGTGGTCCTTCCGGAATTGCTGAAGGCCTTTACCAATGCTGACAAGATACAAGATACCAAAGACCATTCTCTGGGTAGCCAACCTGCTGGTTATCTTTTTGGTCATATTCACCTTGTTCCGGCTGGCCACTTATTTCGCCTTTAAACCCAAAGGGCTTTCGTTTACTGACTTGTTGCCCTCATTCGGTATGGGTATCCGGTATGACCTGCGCTGGATAGCGATCATTTTATTACCGGTCATTGTATTCAGCCTCTCACCCAAATTGTCTCCTTTTTATTCAGCACGGAATAAAAAATGGTGGTCCTGGTACCTGGCTGTTGTTACTTTTATTGTCTTTCTTTTTTTTGCAGCCGACTTTGGTAATTTCTCTTATAATAAAACAAGATTAGATGCCGGGGCGATGAACTTTGCCGAAGACCCGGGTATATCCATGAAGATGATGTTCCAGACCTACCCGATGGTATGGATGATACTGGGGTTGGTGGTGGCTGTTTTATTATTCCGCTGGATGTACCAGCAAAGTCACTGGCGGGTGATCAACCGCACCGATGGCAAAGGCATTCCGTACAGGCGAAAATATTTTATCATCACGGCCATATTGTTTGTGGTGCTGATCTATGGCAGCTTTACCTGGCCGCCGTTGGGAAGAAATGATAGTTTCAGGTTCCGGGATAGTTTTAAATCGTATGTGGCCATCAACCCGCTGCAGAATTTTTTCAGCACCCTGCACCTGCGCCGACCGGAATTTCATGAACAGAAAGCAAGAGCTGCCTTCCCATTGATGGCAGAGATGATGCAGTTGCCCCAATCAAAAAACTTTACGTACCGCAGGGAGATCATGCCCGGTAGCCATGCTTTAGAAACCCATCCCAATATAGTATTGGTGCAATGCGAATCCTTCAGCATGTATAAAAGCAGTATGAGTGGTAACCCGCTGAACACAACGCCTTATTTTGATTCGCTCTGCCGGAAGGGTATTTTCTTTGAACGTTGTTTCACCCCGCATTTCTCCACGGCGAGAGGTTTGTTTGCCACTTTGTTTGGAATACCTGATGCACAGTTATTCAAATTCTCCAGCCGCAACCCAATGGCTTTGCAGCAGCATACTATCATAGATAATTTTACCGGGTATGATAAGCATTATTTCCTCGGCGGCAGCCCGGAGTTCAACAACTTTGAAGGCCTGCTGAAGAATATTGATGACCTGCAAATGCATACGGAAGAAAGTTTTACATCGCCAAAGGTCAATGTATGGGGCATTAGTGATAAAGATCTTTTCTTCGAAGCGAATAAGGTCTTTAGACAACAAACCAAACCCTTCTTTGGCTATATACAAACGTCCAATAATCACCGGCCTTTTATGATACCGGCTGCTGATTCGGCGTTTAAGAAAATAGTGGTGGATGATATCACCTTGAGAAAATACGGC
>JAEUVP010000125.1 GCA_016786805.1 Chitinophagaceae bacterium
TGCGCCTGAAGGGACTTCCTTTGATGCGATGGATAAATATGTGGACCGGTTGACCAATTTTATGATCGACTCTGTTCCTGAAAAGGAAGTTGTATTGAGTGTTACCTCACCCGGTTTTACCGGTTCAGGCAATGCCAACACCGGTTTTGTAAGGGTAACTTTAAAAGAACCTAAGGAAAGAGAAAGATCGCAGAAGGAAATTGTGAATATGGTCAATAAGAACTTACCTAAGTTCACCGAAGGCCGTGCCTTTGCCATTGAAGAACAAACCATCTCTGTGAACCGTCGTGGCGGTCAACCCGTTTCTTTTGTGATCCAGAATAATAATTTTGACAAGCTGACGAAAATATTGCCCCAGTTCCTGGAAGAGGCCAAGCAGAGTAAAGTGTTGATGAATGCGGACGTGGACCTGAAATTCAATAAGCCGGAACTGAGAGTGGAGATTGACCGGTTGAAAGCAGCACAGCTTGGTGTAAGTGTGAATGATATTTCACAGACATTGCAATTAGCTTATAGCAACCGCCGCCTGGGTTATTTCACCAAAGATGGTAAACAATACCAGGTGATGGGGCAGGTGGCCCGTAATGACCGGGATGATCCCAATGACCTGAAAACCCTGTTTGTCCGCAACAACCGGAACGAAATGATCAGTATGGACAATCTTGTAACTGTCAATGAAGCCAATACACCTCCAACGATCTACCACTTTAACCGGTATAAATCAGCTACGATCTCTGCCAGCCTGCAACCCGGCTTTACCATTGGAGATGGGATTGAAGAAATGAATAAAATCGCAGATAAATTATTAGATGAAACATTTGCCACTTCTCTCTCTGGTTCTTCCAGGGACTTTGCAGAAAGTTCCAGTAATACCAGCTTTGCCTTTTTACTGGCTTTAGCATTGATCTTTTTGATCCTGGCAGCACAGTTTGAAAGTTTCGTGGATCCTTTTATAATCATGTTTACAGTGCCGCTGGCGATTGCCGGTGCCGTATTATCGCTCTGGGCTTTTGGTCATACACTGAATATCTTCTCACAGATCGGGATGATCATGCTGATCGGGCTGGTAACAAAAAACGGTATCCTGATCGTGGAGTTTGCCAACCAGAACCAGGAAAAAGGAATGGGGAAAACAGAAGCCGCCATCTATGCCGCCACACAACGTCTACGTCCTATCCTGATGACAAGTTTGGCCATGGCATTAGGTGCATTACCACTGGCACTCTCCCTGGGAGCAGCCGCCACCAGCCGCATCCCGCTGGGTATTGTGATCGTGGGTGGTATTATGTTCTCCCTGGTGCTTACTTTATTTGTAATACCAGCCATGTATTCCTTCTTATCCAGGAAAAGAAAGAAAAGTGAAATAGACGAAATGCTTCATCAGCAGATGCCGGAAGCGGAAACAGCAGAGACGCATGCTTAATTAATTACAGAATGATCAACCTGATGAAAAAAAATATTCTTCTTGTATTTCTTTTGAGTGCTGTTAGCGCAACAGCTCAAACCTCTTTGTCACTGGAAGAAGCGATTGGCACCGCTTTAAAAAATAATTACGATATCCAGCTGTCAAAGAATGATTCAATGGTGGCAGCACTGGATTACTCTTATCGCAATGCGGTGTTTTATCCCCGCCTGAACGGAACTCTGGGTACCACCTGGAATAATAACGACCAGAAACAAACACTGGCAGATGGTACCAAGCGGGAACAGAACAATATTAAATCGCATAACCTGAATGCAGCCCTGAACCTGAACTGGACCTTATTTGACGGAATGAAAATGTTTGCCACCCGTGATAAAGCCGCTGAGTTGATCAAACTGGGAGAACTCGGTATCAAGAACCAGGTGATCAATACAGTTGCCACGGTGATCAATACCTATTATAATATTGTGCGGCAGAAGCAACAACTGAAAGCGATCGAAGAACAAATGTCCATCAGCCAGACAAGGGTTAATCTCGCTGAAAGGAGATTGGATATTGGTGTAGGCACCAAACCGGATGTATTACAAAGCAAAGTGGACCTGAATGCGCAGAAAGCAGCCCAACTGGAACAACAAACCCTGATCAGCCAGCTGCGGGAACAACTGAACCAGGTCATGAATGTAAAAGAACAGGCGAATTATGAAGTGGCCGATTCCATTCCCCTGAATACACAGCTTGCATTGGGCGATATCCAGAATGGCATTGAAGCCAGCAACCCCACCCTGCTCATCAGCAAAAAAAATCTTGATATTGCAGGCATCACACTCAAGGAAAGAAAAGCAGAAAAATTACCTACCGTTGCTTTCAACTCCGTATACAACTTTACCCGTACCAATAACCAGACGGTGATCAACCCTTTCTCCCCCTTATTCAACCAGAGTAAAGGTTTGAACTATGGTGTTACGGCTTCTATCCCCATCCTTAACAACCTGACGAATAAAAGACAGATACAACAGGCCAAACTGGATATACAATACCAGCAGATTATTTTCAATAACCAGCAATCACAACTGAACCTCGCTGTTGTTAATGCCTTTAAAGAATACGAACAACAGAAGAAGGCACTGAAACTGGAAGAAGAAAATATTCTACTCGCCAAAGAAAATGTCTATATCGCTTTAGAAGTGTATCGCCTGGGTGCATCAACGATCATCCAACTGCGGGAAGCACAAAAAAGCCTGGAAGATGCCTATAACCGCCTGATCGCTGCAAGGTATAATACCAAATTATCTGAAACGGAGTTATTACGGCTGAAAGGTGACCTGGTCAAATAGACCAGTTTGTGGTTTGTAGTTTGAGGTTTGTAGTTATTTTTGCTGCAAATACATCGCATGACTCCACTCGTAGGCATCATAATGGGCAGTGACAGCGACCTCAACGTAATGCAGGCCGCTTCGGATATCCTGAAACAGTTTGATATTGCTCATGAAGTGACCGTAGTGTCTGCACACCGCACCCCTCTACGGATGGTGGAATATGCCCAAAAAGCCAAAGAGAGAGGATTAAAGGTGATCATTGCAGGCGCCGGAGGGGCCGCACATTTACCCGGCATGGTAGCTTCCATCACCCCCTTACCTGTTGTCGGTGTTCCGATCAAATCTTCCAATTCGATTGACGGCTGGGATTCTGTTCTCTCCATTTTACAAATGCCAAATGGCGTGCCCGTGGCCACTGTTGCATTAAATGCCGCCAAGAACGCCGGCATCTTAGCGGCCGAGATCATTGGCTCTGCGGATGAAGCGGTATCACAAAAAGTATCTGCTTATAAAAATTCGCTGAATAATGAAGTGATCGAGAAAGTGGAGAAGCTGAAGAAGGATGGATGGGAGAATAAGTTTGATTAAAATGATCTATGAGAAAGTATGGAATACTCACTCAAACAATCTTCTTTTCCATCATTTTGGCGGGCATCTTTGGGATCATACATGATCAAATAACATTCTCAATCTGTCCTGAATATTTCACAAAATTCAAATATCGCCAGTTTAATTTTACTGCTGAAGATTTTGGCTCAGACAGGTTAACCGTAGCTGCAATCGGGTTTCTTGCTACCTGGTGGGTTGGAATGTTTATGGGGATAGTGCTTGGCTTTACCAGCTTATTACTGAAGGACAGGAACATGATGAAAAGTATTGTAACCAAAAGTCTTCAGATAATTTTTCTTATTACAATTTTCTTTTCATTCCTGGGATTCATTTACGGAAGATACTACCTTACCCAAAAAGGAGTTGACTGGTGGATTCCAAGTGATATAAATGATTTGAAAGGGTTTATCACAGTAGGGAGTATACATAACTTCAGCTATATTGGTGGTATTATCGGTTTGATGGCAGGCATTGGATTAGTTCTGCTCAAAAAGTACAAGCTACCAGTAAACAAGACCCCTTAAATATATCCTTTGTGCATGAACTATAAGCTGATAATAGCCTGCCTTATTTTAAGTAGCTTTATGTCCTGTCACAACAATAGTTACTTCATGGAAGGAAAAATACATTTCCCCAACTATCCCTCCGCCTCAGCCATTGAATTTCATAATAACCATTTTTATATCGTGGGTGATGATGCCCCTTCTGTATTAGTTCTCGACAGTTTATTGCAGGAGGTTGATACGATCCCTTTGTATGACACCGCCATCAAAAGAATACCCAAACCGGTAAAGCCCGACCTGGAAGCCCTCACTATCGTTAATAGAAACAAGAAGCCTTACCTGCTGGCAATTGGCTCCGGTTCCTTAGCACCTTACAGAAATACAGCCGAGTTAATTGATCCTGCCACTAAAGAACATACGACGATTGATCTTTCGCTTTTCTATGAACGGTTGAAAGCATCCGGTTTACCCGAACTGAATATTGAAGGAGCCTGCAGCATTCCCGGTGCGGTGATCCTGTCCAACCGTGGGCATAAAGAATTCCCGAAAAATCATTTGATACTCACCTCCGCGAAATTCTGGGAAGAACAGGCGATGGCACCCATCACACTGCTTTATGTTGGCAGCAACGAAGACAGCGGCCATTTCCAGGGTGTATCGGGTATTACCTATGCGAAGAAAACCGATAAGCTGATCCTCACCATTTCTACCGAAGACACGAAGAATGCCTATGATGACGGCAGCATTGGTAAAAGTTATTTATGGATCGTGGATAATTTCAGTTCCAAGAAAAGATGGACGGGCATGAACCCGAACCGTATCATTGACCTGGAAAAAATTGACCCGCAATTCAGGAACCAGAAGATCGAATCGGCCTGTGTGATCCGGGAGACCAAACATTTTATTGAACTGGCACTGGTGGCCGATAATGATGATGGCAGCAGTACCTTATTCCGGTTAGATATATCGAAGAAATGAAGAAGATGTCAGAGGTCGGAAGTCGGAAATCTAACCTCATACTTCCTGCACCACCATAAACTCCTGTTCCAAACTTAATGAGTGAGTATACAACTGCTGAATAAAGTCTTTCCCCCATTTGGCATAGTAGGGCATAAAGTTGTCGATCCGTTCCTGCAAGCCATTTTTCGGGAATAGTTTTTCCTTGATCGTATGGAGTTGCCGCTGCTGGTCAGCAAATTTTCTTTTCTCGGCCCGCAGCATTTTCTTTTCCAGTTCCTGTAAACGATAAAGGGTTGTCGCCTTCAATGCATCGACATGTTTGCCCAGGGTGCTATCAATAGCTGCCGCCTGTTGTTTGATGCTGTTATATAATTCTTCGGTGGCAGATAAAGTGCCGTTCAACTTTAATTTCTTATCGCTGTCACGGGCCACCAGCCTGTTCAGTAATTCCGTTTCAGGCAAAAAGAAATCCTCCGTGGTAAAACCGGTCTTACTGATCTTTTCCTGCCATTTCTTTTCCACCACTAAAAAAGAATTACGCAATACCAGTACCGGGAACGGAATTGTATAATGATTAAACAGGTCTTTCAGTTGCAGCCAGTAGGCTGTTTCCCCGCCACCACCGATAAAAGCAATATTCGGCAGTATCGTTTCCTGGTACAATCCTCTTAGTATCACATTTGGGCTGAACCGTTCGGGATGCTCAGCGAGTTCCTGCAACAACTCCTCTTTACTAAAAGAAACCCCCGTGTTCAGCACTTCGTACTTCGCACCTCTTACTTCAATCCTCGCTCTTATATCATCCTTCAAATAAAACAAATTGATCTCTCTCGGGTTGGCCTGTACTTTATACCCCGCTTTGGATAATTCAGCTGCTGTTTTCTCTACGATACCCGATGCAGTTTGATTCAGCAGGTCATCTTCAAACACAGCGGTCATTTGCTTTTTTAATGCCGCATTATCCGGTAACAGGATAATCAATCCATATTCATTGAATAAAGCATGCACCAACCTGAATGTTGCGTCCTGTATGGTTGATCCTTCTTTATAACATTCTTTTACCAGCGACAGTATCTCATTGCCATGTGGCAATACAGCCAGTTGGCCTTCAATAGCCGTTACTAATTTCAATAAGGCTTTATCTGTCTTCATTCTTCCCACCGCACCGGTTTGTTTAGTTTCCCAAACCAACTTCTCCCCTTCGAGCCAGATATGATTCAGTTCATCCAGGTCGGCATCTTCCGAACCGATATAATAAACAGGTACAAAATGATTTGCCGGCATTGCTGCTTTCAGTTGTTCTGCCAGTTTGATCGCATGAATGATCTTGTAGATAAAATATAAAGGCCCGGTGAAAATATTATTCTGGTGCGCCGTGGTTACGGTGAATGTATTAGCTGATAAAAGCGATGCAATGTTCTCCTTTACTTTTTCTCCGGCATCAACAGCAGCGTATTGCTTTGTTAATTCCTGTACCAGTAATTCCCGGTTACCGCCGAATTGTTTTCTTAGTTCGATGTTTTGCTGAATACCGGCCAATGTTGCTACATTACTGTAAAAAGGTTGCAGGGAACTGGCATGATCCAGGTAATCTAAAACGATCCCGGAAAAAGCATTGGCCTGGCGGTAAGGTAAACGGGTAGCTGTACAATCCATAATAAGTCATAAAATTAAGGAGTCTCCCCGAGAGTAAAGAAAGACAAAACGGATGAAGCAGACCGGCGAACCAATTTTAAGAAAACCTTGCAGGATCGAAGGCTTGTAAGGCAATACTTGCTTTTTCCCCGCTGATGATCTCTTTGACCAGCAAACCTGTACCGGCAGCCGCACTCACGCCCAGCATCGCATGACCGCCGGCATAGATAAGGTTACTGAAAGCACGGTGCCTGCCGATATAGGGCATACCATCCGGGCTCACCGGCCGGTAGCCATACCAAACCTTATTCATGTCTGGTTGCGGCAGGTGCATTGCAGGGTAATATTTTTTAAATGCTTCATGAATTGACTGTATCCGTTTGGGCAGAATATTATCGCTGTGTCCGCTCAGTTCCATCGTACCACCAATTCTTAACCATTGATCAATCGGTGTGGTGGCTGTTCGGTCATCTACCAGTATCGAAGGATATTGCAGATTTTTAGCAAGGCCGTTGTATTCCATACTGTATCCCTTTCCGGGCTGCATCAGTATTTTAATACCTAACAATTTGGAGATTTCTCCCAGCCAGGAACCATTGGCAATGACCAATTCGCCACAGGGTATATCCGCCCTTTCAGTTATAACGGTATTTATTTTTCCATTTGCTGTTTCAAAACCGGTGACTGCGGTATTCAGCCAGAACTTCACTCCTATTTTTTGCAACTGGCCGTATAAGGATTGCATGAACTTGGCGGGGTTCACATGGCAATCGTCGAGATACAAAACACCTCCCGCCACATTCGTTTCCACTTGCGTTTCATATTCCTGCACCTGTTGCGGCGTGCAGATAATTGTTTTCAATCCAAACCGGTTGGCCTGTTCCGATAAATGTTTCTCATGTTCGCCGGTCTTTTCATTTTTCCAGAGCATCCAGCAACCTTTCTCGGTCATATCAAAAGGCTGCGGTAATTCCCGCTTCATATCTTTCATCAGTTCACGGGTCAGTTGCAGCAGATTATTCAGGTGAGGTGCATTGCACTCAACATTCTTTGCATTGGCTTTTTTCCAGAAGGCCAGTCCCCAGCGGATAAGATCTAGGTTCAGTCTTGGCTGGATATAAAAAGGACTGGAAGCACTCAGCATCCACCGCAATCCCTGTGCAATGATACCCGGTGTGGCCAGCGGAATAAAATGAGAAGGAGATATATAACCCATATTGCCGTAAGAACAGCCATCGGTGAAATCATTTTTCTCGATCACTGTTACCTCATGACCGGCCCTGCGCAAATAGTAGGCAGTGTTTAAACCAATAACACCGCCTCCGACAATTACAACGTTCATAATTTATTAACCCGGCTTTAGAATTTCTATTCAGCTTTTGTTGCGTCGCACTCTTCAGCTTTCTTTTCGCTGCTCATCTTATCAGGGTTTTGGCAGTTTATACCCGTTATGATAAGGCGCTGCCAAATATTTTTTATTGATCGCTTCATCGGTGAACCGTCCTTTCTCTTTATTCCAGTTCAGTTTTTGTCCCGAACGGAAAGCGATATTCCCCATCTGGCTCAGCACTGCAATATGCGAGGCATCCTGTATGGAACATTTCAGTTCGTCTGTATTACGGGAGCGGATCACACTTACAAAATTTTCCATGTGCCTGTCTAAACCATTATCCACCGACTTTCTCCGTTCCACTTTGGCTTTTTTCTCACTCTTCGGTTCTTCCATCACTTCCCAGCCGCTCCGGTCAAGTTCGAGTGTTCCGTTATCGCCTACAAAAGCAATTCCATGAGGGGTTTTATTCATGCCGCCTTCAATACCGATCGTATGCTCCCATTGCAGATTGAATTTATCAAACTGGTACAAAGCACTCATGGTATCCGGTGTCTCCTGCGGTGACATGGGATCGGCAAAATTACCTCCCAGTGCACTGATGGATGTAGGAACAGTCGCATTCATTCCGATCAACGCATAATCCAACAAATGAACACCCCAGTCGGTCATTAATCCACCGGCGTAATCCCAGAACCAGCGGAACGTGAAATGAAAACGGTTGGCATTAAAAGGCCGCATCGTGGCCGGGCCCAGCCATCTTTTATAATCTACTCCCGCAGGAGTGGCACTGTCGGCTACAAACGGTATTGGTTTTTTCCATCCCACGTAGCACCACACTCTCACTGTACGGATATTACCGAGTTGCCCCGTACCGATAAAATCAACAGCCTCTTTAAAATGTTGCTGGCTGCGTTGCCATTGCCCTGCCTGCACCACCCTGCTATATTTTTTCTGCGCAGCGATCATGATATTACATTCTTCAATTGAATTGCCCACTGGTTTTTCCACGTACACATCTTTACCGGCCTGGCAGGCATCCACCATCTGTAAACAATGCCAGTGGTCCGGTGTACCGATAATGACGGCATCCACTTCTTTCATATCCAGCAACTGCCGGTGATCATTAAAGGTTTTTACTTTCGATGCATCCACGTTCATGGCGGCCAGTTCACCCATTCGTTTAGTCAGCACATTCTGATCAACATCACAGAGTGCCACCAAATTCACTCCTGGAATTTTCAATATCGCTTTCAGGTCCGACCAACCCATGCCATTGATACCGATCACTCCGATATTCAACTGGTCAGACGGGGCGATCCTGTTTTTGAAAATGGCAAACACTTCCTTGCCAAAAGAAGAAGCCAGGATCGTTCCTGCCGTTAATGCAGAAGCCTGGTAAAGGAATTTTTTTCTTGATTGCATAGTCATTTTTTAATGAGTATCTATCTAAATCAATCCTTCCTGCTGAATATATTGCCAATGATACAGGCAAGTTAGTTTTTTGAAACTCCTGGAACCCCGCCTGCAGAGGGGCTTGGGGAGGCTTTATATTACCTGGAACCCATACGCATACGGATCATCTTCTTTATCGATCCGGATCTTATTGTAGCCATATATCTTCGCCCATCCTTCCACGCTGGGTCTTATGGCTGCTTTGCCGGCCACGGTCAGTTCTTCCTCAATCCTCCCGGTGAATTTACTCCCGATTATGCTTTCATGAATAAACGGTTCGCCTTTTTTTAATTTTCCTTTGGCATACCATTGCGCCATTCTTGCGGAGGTACCTGTGCCACAGGGTGAACGATCAATGGCTTTTTCTCCATAGAAAACAGCATTCCTGGCGGTGGAAGTTTTATCTAACACAGCCCCGGTCCATAAAATATGTGAACAACCATTGATTGTTGCATCTTCCGGGTGAACGAATTCGTAGTTCGCATTGATATTCTTCCGCAATTCCCTGGCCCAGGCGATCAGTTTGTCCGCTGTATAATGTTCCAGTCCTTTAAAATTTCGCTGCACATCTACAATGGCATAAAAATTTCCGCCATAGGAAACATCCACCACCAGCTCACCCAGCTCAGGACAATCAACTACCAGTCCAGTTGAATGTAAGAACGCCGGCACATTTGTTAGCTTAACACTCTCCACTTTAGAACGTCGATGGACCATGGACGATGGACCATCGACGTTCTTATACTCAATCATTACCAATCCTGCCGGTGCTTCCATTCTTACAATGCCGGGCACTTTAGGTTGTATCAATCCTTCTTCAATGGCAATAGTGATCGTACCGATGGTGCCATGCCCGCACATGGGTAAACAACCGCTGGTCTCAATAAATAATACGGCCACATCATTGGCTGGGTCATGCGGTGGATATAAAATACTTCCGCTCATCATATCGTGGCCACGGGGTTCAAACATCAGCCCGGTCCTGATCCAGTCATAGTCGCGGAGAAAGTGCTGCCGCTTCTCACTCATGTTCTTTCCTTCCAGCACAGGTCCTCCTTCCTTCACCAACCGGACCGGGTTGCCACAGGTATGGGCATCGATACAGTTAAAAATGCCCCCCTGCCCCCTGAAGGGAGAGTCAGCATCTTTATAGTTAGTTAGTTTCATTTGATAAGAAATTTTCTCAAGTACTTCCCTCCAGGGGAGGATTTAGGTGGGGCTTTTGTAAATTAGCTGCATATTGCTTACTTATGGAACAGTACGGAAAGATACTACTCATTGCTATGCCAGCCTTTCTGCTGCTGGTACTTTTTGAAAAATGGTATGGCTGGCGCAAGGGAAAAGATACCGTCCGGAATATGGACATGGTGAGCAGCCTCAGCAGCGGCGTGACCAATGTGACCAAGGATGTGATCGGGTTATATCTCGTCGTGTTATCGTATCCTTTTTTCCTGCGGCATCTTGCACTAACCAGTATTCCCAACACGATTATCGTTTATATCATTGCTTTCTTTGCTCTCGATTTTGCCGGCTACTGGGTGCACCGCTTACAGCATGTAGCTAACTTTTTCTGGAACGGTCATATCGTCCATCACAGCAGCGAAGAATTTAA
>JAEUVP010000189.1 GCA_016786805.1 Chitinophagaceae bacterium
CGAAAGCTGGTGTCCGGCACCGGCTGCGCCAGATGGCTTATTGCATACCGAAATAAACGGGGAAGTAATCCGGAAGGAAACGATGTCAACGCCCGGTAATTATATGGGCTATTATGATGATGTATTTAAAGCACTCACCGGCCAGGGTCCCAACCCGGTTCCGCCGGCTGATGGAATCAACAATATGCGGATCATTGATGCGGCACTGGAAAGCATGGCTTCCAAAAAAATCATTCAATTGTAACTGATACGCTATGACCGGATTAAAACGATATGCCACATACCTCGTATTGCTTACTTCGTACCTGTTCAGTTCCTGCGGGGTGGAACAACAACTTTCCCGGTCAGCAAAAGAAACCGTTCTTCAGCAGCCGGCTTTCAAAGCTGCCCATGCTGGTATCAGCATTTACGAACCGGCAACCGGTAAATACTGGTTCAATTACCAGGGCGATAAATATTTTGTACCGGCCAGTAATACTAAAATACCCACCTGTTATGCTGCGATGAAATATTTGGGAGATAGTTTGGTGGGGTTGAAATATGATATTCAATTATGGGAAAACGACAACCACACAGGATATGATACACTCATAAGATTTGAGCCAAGTGGTGATCCGACTTTCCTTCACCCGGATTTTAAATTTCAACCAGTCTTTGATACACTGAGAAATAAGAGCTATAAGTTAAATCTATATGCTCCACTTTATTATTGGAGATATTTTGGTAGTGGGTGGTCATGGAGCGACGCACAAGAAAGTTACATGCCCCCAAGATCTTTTTTTCCTGTTTATGGTAACGTAATCAGGTTCAGACTGAATTTGGGCAGTATTTCTGTTTGGCCTTCATTTCTGCGAAAGAATGTATATGTAACAAGAAATAAGAACTGGAATGTCATAGGTAGACTCGATACAGAAAACATTTTTTACATCGATAGTACTGATTTATTAAACTATAATAAAGAAATTCCTTTCTTTCCAAGGGAAGATTATATTAAATCTCTTTTAGAGGATACCTTAAAGAAAGAAATTAGCTATGGATATAAACCCTTTTTTGAAAAGGCATACAGGGCTCAAAGAATAAATAACCCTTTATTAATCCACTCCCAACCCACCGACTCCCTGCTCAAACCCATGATGCACCGCAGCGATAATTTTTTTGCGGAGCAAAGCTTATTAATGGTGAGCAATGAACTGCTGGGGGTGATGAATGATGAAAGGATCATTGATACGTTGTTAAAAACCGATTTCAAGGATCTGCCGCAAAAACCCCGCTGGGCCGATGGCTCCGGGCTGAGCCGCTATAATTTATTCACCCCGCAGGCTATGGTAGCCATCCTGACTAAGATGAAGAATGAATTTGGCATGGAGCGAATCAAAGTCATTTTCCCAACCGGGGGAGAAGGTACTATCAGCAGCTATTATAAACAGGATGCCGGGTTTATCTATGGAAAGACCGGTACTTTATCTGGTGTCGTAGCTTTCAGCGGATTTTTATATACGAAGAAAGGCAAGCTTCTTATTTTCTCCACCTTAATCAATAACCACCAGGGATCAGCAACGGACATAAGACGGGCTATTGAAAATTTCTTACAAGGAGTCCGTTCCAAATATTAAGGTTCTAAAGTCAACCTGCGGTAGGCAGGATTTAGGGGCCAACCTCCAATATTTTTTGATATTTACCCAACCCTTTTGTTTTGCGGGTAGTATATCTTACCAATAATGCTGCCCATGGGGCCCGTAACCTTAACCATAAAAACTTTCGTATGAAAAAACTAATCCTTGCGTTTACACTTGCTTTTGTAGCTATTCTGTCCTTTCAATGCCAAAAAGAGGCGGGCTTCATGGGCAATCATTTCAATACAGGAGAAACTGTAATTGCCACCGTGCAGGGAAATATCCTGGATGAGAATGGGCAGCCTGCTGCCGGCGTTACTATCCGGGTGGGCACCAAGGCCACGATCACGGATGCCAAAGGTTTTTTCCGGATACTCAAATCAACGCTGAATAAAAGTGCTGCGGTTGTAACAGCAGAGAGAACCGGGTATTTTAAATCCTACCGCAGTTTTGTAGCCACTACGGGTGCTAATAATATTTCTATTAAACTTATTAAGAAAACACTGGCAGGTACCATTGCAGCTACCGGTGGTGAAGTAGTGCTTAGTAACGGATCCAAAGTTGCATTACCGGCGAATGCCGTGGTAAAAGCAGCAGGAGGGAGTTATACAGGTGCAGTAAATGTGTACACGGCCTATATCGATCCTACTGCAGCAGATATCCGGGAAACAGTTCCTGGTTCCTTTATGGCGGATG
>JAEUVP010000226.1 GCA_016786805.1 Chitinophagaceae bacterium
TCTCTACCCTTGTAAAATTCTACTTCTGGACAGGCTTGGGATTTTTCCTGCTATATTCATTCGCAGAATTTTTTGAATACCGCTCCACCATAAGCAGCAGGATGATTAACAGTTCCTTGCTGGTCCTTTATACCACTTTCCTGCATTACCTCTTTTTTGAGCACGCATTGAAACTGTTCAGGCTGAAATGGAGTAATATTCTCCGGGGCCTGTTCGTAGTTCTTGCACTGCTGCTGCTTTACAGCTTTGGACTGTATGGCTGGAGATGCCTCTGGATACAACTGCATATTTATACAGACTTTACCCCTAACTTGGCCTTCCTGGAGGGTGTGGCCACTCATGCTCCATTCAGTCTTGCTTCAATAACTTTTTTTGCCGTGGTCCGGAACGTATATAATAACATCCGGCTTCAGCAGGTCACCCAGCAACTCCTCCTGGAAAAAAAAGAAGCAGAACTGAATTATTTAAAAGCGCAAACCAATCCGCATTTTTTATTTAATACCTTAAATAATATTTATTCGCTTGCAAGAGATAAATCGGACCTCGCTCCTGAATCTGTCCTGCGATTATCAAAAATATTGCGCTATATGCTGTATGAGACCAGTGGCGACTTTATTAGCATGGAGAAGGAACTAAGAATTATCGATGATTATATTGCGCTTGAAAAATTACGCTATGATGAATCCTTACGTATTACCTTTAAAAAGGACATTGAAGATATTAACCAGGGCATACCTCCGCTTTTGCTATTACCCTTAATTGAAAATGCATTTAAACATGGTGTTGCGGAGACCAGGGACGATCCATATATTGATATGGAGCTTTCTGTACAGCAGCAGCAGTTGAGTTTCATGATCAGGAATTCTGCTGAACCCCTTTCAGGGAAGGAAGAAGTCCGGGAAAATATTGGCCTTTCAAACCTGAGAAGGCAGTTAACATTGCTTTATACGGACTTCACGTTGTCAGCTAAGTGCAAAGAGCCATTGATGAAGATCGAAGATTGGCCGGGGGTTCCGGAAGATTCCGAATTCATTACGATCTTAAAAATAAACCTGTCAAGCCATGTCTAAGATAAACTGTATCATAATTGAAGATGAGCCTTTGGCAAAAAAGGTGTTGACAGAGTATATTCAACAGGTTCCTTTCCTGGAACTCCAGGGTGCATTCAAAGATGCCATACTGGCCACAGAATTCCTGCGCTCAGGAAGCCCTGTTGATCTTATATTTCTGGACATCCACCTGCCCAGGTTAAAAGGGATTGCATTCTTAAAAACACTCAGCCATCCGCCTGCGGTGATATTAACAACCGCTTATCATCAATATGCAGTGGAAGGATTTGACTTAAATGTAACGGACTATCTTTTAAAGCCGTTCGAGTTTGACCGGTTCCTGGTGGCGGTAAACAAAGTGAAACCGGTCCGGGCGGATAATGCAGAGAAAAAGGAGACTACCGGCACTAAAGATTACTTGTTCTTAATGGTGCAGAAAAAGAAAGTAAAGATCTTATTTGATGAAATTATGTATGTGGAAAGCCAGCGGGAGTATATCAAAATTGTGACCACGAAAAAAGAGTTCATTTCAAAAATGAGTACACATGAGATCGAATCCATGCTACCACCGGGGCTTTTCAAAAGAATTCACAGGTCATTCATCATATCGGTCAAAAAAATCGACTCCTATACATCGGACATGGTGGAGGTGAGTGGAGTGCCGATTCCAATTGGCCGCGGGTACAGGGAAGTAATTGATAATTTGTAACGGACAATCCTCCTGGATTTTCAGGCAGCCACCTGTCCTTCCCCATTATATATTATACAGCGTCAGAAGATACTGTCCCCTTCAGCGGCGACCGGTGGTTGTATACCCAATATTTTTGCGATCGTTGCTGCGATCTGTATGGAAAACACTTTCTTCAGCTTCCCCGATGGAATGTCCGGGCCCCAGGAATAAAAAATAGATTGTCCTTCTCTTACTGTTGCCAAACATCCATGAACAGCTCTACCGGTCTGGTTCATACCACCATTGAAGAGAAACTTTTTGGTGGCCGCATTTTCATTGGCAAACAGGTCCGGGTCAAATGTATTATGTACCAGGAATTTCACACCCGGCAGGTAGCGGTCATAGATGGAGTACCCTGGCTTGCAGCTGACAAACAGGTCACCTGAATAATCCTCGTTAAACAGGCCATATTTTTTTTGTTCGTCCCTGTTAGCCACTAACTCAAAAACAGGCTCTCCTGTTTTTTCATCTTTCAAAGCGATTAATCGTTGGCGCAGTAGTTCCAGGTAAGCAGCGGATTGATCCGGCTTGATCCGCTCCCTGTTCAGATAGATATGGGCAGAGTTACCACTTGATGCAGAGACGATTTCTTCGGTAAAATCCGGGTAGCCTGCCTGTACAAGGTAATTACCCAGTAGCAAACAAGTATGGATCGGTATCATGCCATGGTCAGAGAAAATAATAAAATTGGTTCCTTCCGGGGCCGCGTTCATTATTTCCAGCAAATAACGGTCAACGAGCTGGAACCTTTTCTCAATGTGTTCAGCATAGATCCGGGGTCTGAGGCCATGGTCCGCGGTATAATCAATTTGGCGCGGGTCAGTAAGGGTGTACCGGTGTTGTACATCATCAAGGGTTGAAAAATAGCCAAACAGCAGGTCCCAGTCCTTCTCTTTCATACCTGCAAGAATCATATCTTTCGAATACTTCGCAAGCCTGTCCAATTGTTCAAACCATATTTCTTCAGGTACAAGCCCCGTAGTTTGCTTTCCATGATCCGGTTCACCGGGCCATAAGCCGCAACTCGCCTGGATTTTTTGCAGGAACCCGGACGGGTGACCAAAAACTTCAACAGGGGCGGTGAGGTAAAGTCGTATCCTGCCGGTAACTGTATCAAACTTAAAAATTCTGAAAGAGGTGTTATAAAGCCGACCATTTTTTTCAAAAGCCACTTCGGCCCATTTTTCAGGAACAACAGAGACAGTAAATCCATTGGCCAGGTCATTATCGGTATCGATCATCACCTGGGGAAGAGGGCGCAATATATTGGCATCATTAAGGGCAGAATCGGTTACGTATATTTTTAAAGGAACTTGTATTTTATTGGTCATCTCAATAAGGGATGATGAAGGACTATTGCTTGCTGCCTTTAATTGTATATACCTTTTGCCATGGGTATCAGTATAAACAGTATCAGTACGTACAAGATCGATCACCAGAGAAGGACCTGCAAAAATAGGATACATATGCAGGTAGTCTGTTTTCCGGTTATCTGAGAGATAATCAAGGCCGACCCCGCCGAAAGCCATGACCTTCTTTCCTTGCCGCATGGCTGCCTGGAAAATTGTCTCCACTGCAATGTGTTGCCGGAAAGCTGTTAACGAAGGGCTCCCCCATGGCTGATCCCTTTTTCGGAAAGTATTACCTACTATACCGGTGGTTCCCGGGGAGGCACCAGTAAATATGGAAACATGGGACGGGCCGGTAGAAGCTACATTAACCGGGAAGACCCGTTCGGCCGTTGCACCTTTCTTCTTCATCCTGGCAAAAGCCCCGTTAGAAGGCAAAACCCCATTACTTAAATATTTATCAATGAGAAAGTCCGGTGTGCCGTCAATGGAAATCATCACCACCTTTTTCTCCGACATTTGCGCGTTAATCCCCGGGGCGGCAAAAAATAAAAGCACCAGTAGTATCAACTGAAAAAAATAAGTTAAACCTTTACTTTTCATGGTTCCTGCCCCTGAACTTCCCGGGCATGCTGCTTGATTCATTCGCAAATTTCCTTTTATTTGACAACTGCATTAGTATCCCGGGCCTGCTGCCATGCTGTTTGCTCCGGGAATTATTGTTGTACAAAATTATTAGCCGGGGAAAAGAGGAAAAATACCAATCAGCTAAGAGAAATACCATTTTGATAAGCACTTCTGAATGCGGTTGGCAGGTACCCTGTATTGCTTTTGAAAAATCGTGTCAGGT
>JAEUVP010000275.1 GCA_016786805.1 Chitinophagaceae bacterium
ACGATGGACCTGGCCAAAGCCGTTTCTTTAATGATGAACAATCCCGGCTCTTCGGCTGATTACCAGGGCTGGGACCTGGTGAAATTCCCGGGTGTATATAAAGTAGGTATTCCCACCCTTAGCGGTACAGGTGCCGAAGTATCAAGAACAACCGTATTAACCGGCCCCACAAAAAAGTTGGGGATGAATTCTGATTTCACACCCTTCGACCAGATCGTTCTTGACCCGGAACTGACGGCTAACGCACCGGCCAACCAGCGTTTCTATACCGGCATGGATTGCTATATCCATTGCATTGAAAGTTTGGAAGGAACTTATTTAAACGAGTTCAGTAAAAGCTATGGTGAAAAAGCATTGCAGTTATGCCAGAAAGTATTTGTAGATAAAGCACAATGGGATGAAGAATGTGATGATATGCTGATGATGGCTTCCTATGCAGGCGGTATGAGCATTGCGTATTCACAGGTGGGGGTGGCACATGCGGTCAGCTATGGACTTAGTTATTTACTCGGCACCAAACATGGTATTGGTAACTGTATCGTGATGAACCACCTGGAAGAGTATTATCCCGCCGGGGTAAAAGAATTCAAATACATGGTGGAGAAGAATAAGATCGAGATCCCGGTTGGTATCTGCAAGGGATTAAGTGATGATGACTTTGAAAAGATGATCAATGTGAGCATCGGCATGAAACCTTTATGGGAAAATGCGCTGGGAAAGGATTGGGAAAAAATCATGACTAGAGAAAAGCTGAGAGCCTTATACGAAAAACTATAATCCATGCGGGGCGAAACCAACCTTCAGCAATTACTGCGAACCATGAAACCGGCATTGAATGAAGGGGAGTTTATTTTTTACTCCTTACCCGATCTTTCCGTCATCAATATCAACGATATCATCTTTTCCTTCAAAGAAAAAGAAGGTTTTACGGTGATCCTGGAAAAATCACTGGCAGACAAATTGAATATCCCTTATTCCTTCGTCGCCGCCTGGATCACTTTAACCGTTCATTCATCCTTAGAAGCCGTCGGGCTGACGGCTGCCTTTTCCAAAGCCTTAGCCGAAGAACAGATCAGTTGCAATGTAGTCGCCGGTTTTTATCATGATCATATTTTTGTGGCAAAGCAGGATGCGGAAAAGGCGATGCAGGCGCTGGGAAAACTTTCAACATAAAATAAAAATGGCAAAGCGGTTTCGCTTATTTTATGAACAGCTTGCTTTAAATCCCCGGAAGCTTTTCCTGGTGGACAGTGCCGGGGCCCTTCTTACGGCATTCCTGACCGGAGTTATCCTCGTTATGTTCCGGGATTTCTTCGGGATGCCGAAAAGGGTCCTTATTGTTTTATCGCTTACTGCCCTCTTATTTGCTGTTTATTCCCTGAGTTGTTATTTTTTTTCCGGCGGGCATTGGCGGATTTGCCTTCGAGTCATTGCCATTGCCAACCTGCTCTATTGCTGTGCCACTGCAGGGCTTGTCATCTTCTTTTATTCCAGCCTCTCTATTTTTGGGGTGCTGTATTTTGTTGGCGAAATTCTGCTGGTGGGTATCTTAGTTAGTATAGAATGGAGATCCGCTTTGCCTCGTTTGGCAGAAAAGCATCGCCAATAAAAAAATTGTAGGTGTACATTTAAAAGAGCCTGACACGTTAGAACATTATTCACTACAAATTACCGGACATGAATTTATCCCAACAAACCGCCAAACACTTCCGCGATGTTTTCACGGGTGGCAACTGGACGTCGGTCAATCTTAAAGAAACACTGACGGGTATTGACTGGCAGCAGGCTACCACAACTGTTCATTCTTTGAATACCATTGCTGCCCTGGTTTACCATATTCATTATTATGTGCAGGCGGTGCTGAACGTATTAAACGGAAACCCGCTGGAGGCCAGCGATAAATTCAGTTTTGATGTTCCCGCCATTCATAGCCAGGAAGACTGGGACCAATTAGTAGCCACCACACTGTCTGATGCTGAACAGTTTGCTGCGTTGGTGGAACAATTACCCGAAAGCCGGTTTAAAGAAGTTTTCGTGGATGAAAAATACGGCAGCTATCACCGGAATATGTATGGCATCATTGAACACACCCATTATCACCTGGGACAGATTGTACTGATCAAAAAGATCCTGCAGCAAGGTCAATAAGCCGGGTTAAAATACCCTTGTCCCGGTATTGCTCCCCGCTGTAAACGGGCTACCTTACTGCAAAACTTACAACATGAAATTATTGTTATTCGCCTGTGCCGTGACACTGCTTGGTTTTACCGCCTGCAACAATGAACCTAAAACAACTGAAGCTTCCTCTTTCAGCCTTGATTCTGTAAAAGCACAGATCGCTGCCAGTAATGCGGTCTATGGTGATTGTTTCGCTAAAAACGATTCCGTCACATTTGTCGGTTGCTATACCAGTGATGCCTGCATCAACCCGGCCGGTGTGCCAAAGATCTGTGGCAGTGCCGGTATCAATGCCTTTTTTGGCGGTGCCGTGAAAATGGGTATTAAGAAGATCGTTCTTACTACTGCCGAGGTGATGGGTGGCAAAGACGGCGTGATCGAAACCGGCAGCTATGACCTGCAGGGCGATGGCGGCGTTTCATATGAGAAAGGAAAATTCATCGTGATGTGGAAAGAAGAGGGCGGTAAATGGAAAATGCACCGGGATATCTGGAACAGTGATGCACCGGCACCGGCTCCCGCTAAATAAACTTTTGCTGTCAAAAAATGAAAGAGGTCTTGTTCATAACAGGGCCTCTTATTTTTGTGTGCTCTTCTTCCATTTCTTTGCTAACTTTCCTTCACGATGAATGTAAAGCTTCGCCCCGAAAAATATTTAAAGTACCTCTACCTGCCCAACCTGTTTGGCACCCAGCGGACCAAAGAGATCTTACTGGTTAATCCTACTACGGTACACCTGCGGCAGGATGCGGAAGAGGTGTCCGTATTTGTATACGACTATGATGCCGATATCGTAGAAGAAAAGAAACTCCGGAAAGTGGCGGATGCTTTTTCTTATAAACACTCCAAACGCATCAGCTGGGTGAATATTGACGGGCTTCGGAAGGAAGATGTGGAAGCGATCTGCGAACATTATACCATCCACCCGCTGATCATTGAAGATATTCTCAGCATGGACCAGCGTCCAAAAATGGACGAAGTGGAGGGAGTCATGTATTGCCTGCTCAACATGCTCTACTTTAACGACCAGAAAAAAACAGTAGAGACAGAACAGGTGAGTATTGTGTTAGGGAAAGATTTTGTGATCAGCTTCCAGGAAGATGCCAGCCGCGATGCTTTTGATCCCATCCGTACCAAGTTGCGGATCACCAAGAGCCAGATACGGCAACGCACGGCTGATTATTTATTATATGCCATGATCGACCTGATCGTTGATAATTATTTTCTCGTGATGGAACGGCTCGGGGAACAGATCGAAGAGCTGGAAGAAGAAGTAGTGAGAAAAAGCAATACCCGGTCACTGGCACATATCAACCAGTTGAGAAAAGAGCTGATCGTATTAAAAAGAAATATTGTCCCGGTCCGTGACCTGGTTGCCAGTATCATCCGCAGCGAAAGCGAATTACTGGATGACCGCACCACCAAGTATTTTAAAGATGTGTACGATCATATCGTCCAGGCATTTGACCTGAGTGAGAACTACCGTGATGTGATGATGAGTATGCAGGACCTGTATGTCAGTAATGTGAATCTTCGTCTTAATGAAGTGATGAAGGTAATGACCATCGTTACCTGTTTGCTGGCTCCAGCTACAGTGATCGGTGGTATTTTCGGAATGAATTTCGATATCATTCCTTATGCCCATCACCAGTGGGGATTTTATTTTGCCATTGCGGTGATGTTTATTGTGCCGGTTATCATGCTGTATATTTTTAAGAAAAGGGGGTGGTTCTGATTTTACATTCTCTCACCACCAATAATCTGTTATGAGTGATTTTATAAGCGACCAGCTGGATGGTATTGTTTCCCTGTTTGAAAAAGAAGAAGAAAGAAAGATACCCTGGCTGAACCATGCCATCCAGGTAGCCAGTAATATTTTATTTGTGATCGCCTGTGTGATCCTGTTATGGAAAGGTTGCGTGTATCTATTCGATTCGTATTTTCCGCCCGATACCTATGATCCTGTCAGCGGTGCTATGCGCAGCAGTGTGAGTAAAGCCATTAAAACTCCCGGTGCGATCATCTTAATTGTAGGGCTCTTTCTTTTCGTGACCCGTATCATCGTGGCGCTGAAAGTATATATCAAACCCTTCCAGTTATTAAGTGTGCTGGGCCTGGTGATACTCGGTATCAAACTCTGGAATATTTTCTTTGAAAACAATTACAGCAGCTACAGTGAATTCCTGAAAAACTTTGCGCAGGATATTTTTAAATAGCGGTTATCTCTTTTTGTAAACCGGAACGGTGCTGCAGGGTTCTCCGTACATGATACTTTTAACAACGGGGCGGAGTAATTTGGTGATCTCCATGTACACAAAATCTTCAATGGGTGTTTCGCCACATCCTTTTATCACCACCCGTTGATCAGTGAACTCGTTTACATTTATTGCAGCAAGATTTTTGAGAAAGAGTTGTTTGTGCAATTCTTTTTCATCACCCATCACTATTTCTTTGGCAATTGGTTGCAGGTAAGCCGCCACCAGCATATAGGCCCACACCGGGATAATGGCATCAGCACTGCAGAACAACGCCACATTCTTATCCTGGTAAATGGACCAGTCGAGGTTTTTCAATGCTTCCCGGAAATCTTTTTCTTTCAGGATCATGCCCATGAACAAATGGTCCTTCATATCAAACACAGCAGTGGCTGCCCCGGGATAATACTTTTCCAGGTCCAGGGTGATCAGTCCGCTTTCCGCTACTTTATTGACAAAGGGTTCACTCATGCTTCTAAAATCAGTATGTAAAACTAACAAATCCGCACGGCTCTTGTTTACGGGGGCAGGAAAAACAAAAACCCGTTCCTTTTAACGGAACGGGCCTTGCAGTTGGTATCGGTAAAAATCGTCGTGTTAGAAATGTTTGGTCCGGTTATCACTAATGCTGGCTGCTTCACGAAGAGCCATTAACGGTGAATTACCTCTTTGTTTAGACATTTCATATTGTTGTTTTCTTTGTTCGGCCACGTTCGCATCGGCGATCGCAGTCGCAGTAACATTATCCACTCTTACGATATACACACCGGCTGTTCCTTCAATCGGCTCGGTAATTACTTTACCGCGGGTGGCCGGGTTAAATGCAGCACCCAATACTTTGGGTTCAAATCCAATGGTACTTTGTCCACCGCCAAAACGAAGGCTGTCGGCCACTTCTACCTGTTTCGCCAGCTTGGTAGCTACTGCTTCCAGGGTGGTCACAGGTCCGACCTTTGTTTTGATTAGTTCTGCTTTTTTATGATTTCGCAGCAATGGCTCCACCATCGCTCTTGCTTTACCTACGGATTGTGTTCCTTTTTCCTGTACTTCCGTTACAACAGCCACAACATAGCTTTCTCCCACTCTTTCGGGTTGCAGCACTTCACCACGTTTGGCTTCATAGATCTTTCTTACAAAATCCCTGGAGAAACCAAGACCGCTTACTTCATACGCTGTCGGGCGGATATCTAAACCAATTCCTTTGTTATAGCCTTTGGTTTTCCATTCTTTATCAAAGGTTTCATTGAATGATTTTTCATCCCTTGCTTTACCTGCAAAATTACCGGCATTGTTACGGGCCTCATTGATCGTTTCCTGGCTGGAAACGATCGGCTTGCTCAGGTAAGCGATCTTATAGCCTGTAGCAGATCCTTTTTGCGATAACACTTCTATATAATGATAGCCAAATTCTGTTTTTACAACTCCTTTTGAACCCGGAGCATTGGTGAAACTATAATCATTGAAGGGTGCCACCATCTGGCCGCTTCCTATTTCATATACACCGCCTTTATCTTTACTGCCGGGATCTTCTGATAATTTTGCACAAACAGAATCAAATGGCTGGCCACTGTTGATCAGCAGTTTCACACTGTCGATCAGTTTTAGTGCAGTAGCATCGTCTCTTACCATTTGTGATTGCCTGGTTTGCGGATCGATCTGCATGGTAGCAATAAGGATATGACGAACTTTTGCAGAATCTGGCATTTGTTTTACACCCAGCAGTTTCGCAATGGTAAAAGAGCCGCCATCCAGGTAAGGTCCGTAAATCGTTCCAACCGGTGTCCTGAAAATAGAATCTTTCTGTGCTATCTGTATTGTTTTACCATTGATATACCCGTTGTAAAAATTCTGTGCACCTTCTGCTGCCAGGAATCTTTCCATTTCATCATCTTTAGCTGCTGCCATAGACGGTGCGATCGCTTTGAGTTTTTCAATGGTCTCTGTAGTATCTTTTCCATTGGGTGATGCGCTGAAAGCGAGGTAAGCAATGCTGCGGGATTCTTCCTGTTTGAAATCTTCTTTGTGCTTGCTGATATAATCGGCCACTTCTTTATCGCTGATCTTTACACTGCTGTCAGCAATTTCAGTGTAGGGCACCCGAACAAAAGAGATACGTCCCAACTGGCTGTTATCTGCATTTTGTTTTTCCAGTAACCATTTAGGGAAATTGGTACTGTTGGTGAACAGGGAATTATATTTTTCTTCCAGTCTTACCTGCTTCATATAATTCAGCAGCTGGTTCAATTGTTCTTTTCTGGCAGCGTCTCTTCCTTTTTGGATCTCGCTGATGGTTTGTTGCACCTGTGCCACATTGTACTGGCCATCCTGTCCGCCTAAATATTGTTTGGCTACCGGGGAAGGGTTAGGACCATATAACATATCGCCCATTTCTTTTTTACCTACTTCAATACCCAGTTTATCCAGCTCCTGTTTCAGTAAGATCCTGTTCACTTCCTGTGCCCAGGCACTTTCCATCGCCTGCTGGCGGGTAGCTTCACCAGAAGGATAACCCTGCTGCTGCATATTCTGCTCATTCTGGTTGATCAGGGTCTGAAACTCTTGTATCCCGATCTTTTCACCATTCACCTTTCCTACTGTAGTGGAAGGGCTGCCACCAAACAGGTTGCTTCTGCCGGTAAGGGCATCCATGGCGATAAATCCGAGTAATGCAAGGGCTATGATAACCACCGAAATCACCGCACCTCTGTCCCTGATAGATTGAATAATTGACATACTATTATTATAATAAACTGTTTATGAAAGGACGGCAAAAATAGGGCTTTTGCCAATATGAACAAATTGTGGAAAACCGCCCAAAGCCACCATTTTTCAGGGCTTTAGACGGTTTTCGAACCCCGTTTCCGGGCTATTTTTTGGCTTTGGGGTGAACCAGTTTCATTTCCTTCACCAGGTGGCCGGCCCCGGCGTATTTATCCACCACAAAAAGCACATAGCGGATGTCCACCATGATATTGCGGCAAATAGAAGGATCATAATTAATATCACTCATCGTGCCTTCCCAAACCCGGTCGAAGTTCAGGCCGATCAAATTACCGTATGCATCCAGGGCGGGGCTGCCGGAGTTACCTCCCGTGGTATGATTCATGGCGATAAAACAAACCGGCATCTTGCCTTTGCTGCCGTATGGACCAAAATCTTTGTTGGCATATAATGTCCTGAGTTTTTCCGGCACATCAAATTCGTAGTCGCCCGGTTTGTATTTATCCATCACCCCGTCGAGGTAGGTATAGAAATCATATTTCACCGCATCCCGGGCATTGTAGCCTTTTACATTACCATAAGTAACCCGCAGCGTACTGTTGGCATCGGGATAGAATTTTCTTTCCTTCATCACTTCCATCTGCGCCTGCATATAAGTTCTTTGCAGTTTGTTGATACGGGCCTGCACTTCATTCACCGGGCCCTGCACCTGTGTTTGATAGGTCTTTAATATATTATTATAGAGTTTTAGTAATAACCGTTCTTTCAGATCGGCTGTTACCGTGGCAGCCGACTTATCTAACAATTTCATCAATTCACTGGTCGTGTATAATTCCTTTTGGCCATACAGTTGGGTGGCGAGTTTTTTATAGCTTCCTTCGTTGGCGGCCAGCGATTCTTTGAACAAAGGGGAAACATATTTTTCTTCCTGGTCTTTTACATACATCTCCATCAGCACTTCAAACAATTGCTGGTCCACGACGGGACTAAATTCTCCCAACAGGTCGGTCAGTATATTTTTTACCGTGGGCAGCCGTTGTGCAAATCCTTTTTCCCCGTCTTTTTCATAAGCGGTGATCAAACTGTTGAGCTGGGCCGCAATGGTCAATAATTCCACCCTTCCTGTTATCTCGGTATAATAATCCCTGGCAAAACCCGGTGAACGCATATCGGCATACGCTGTTTCCAGTTCTGGTAACAGGTTTCCATAATTAGTTTTCCATTGCGGATTCGCATTCACTCTTTTCTGGAATTCGGTTTCATACAATTTCTTCTTACCAACACCATCGGTTCTTGTTAATCCCAATACTTCGCCCTGCCATTTTTTATACGCATTCTGCACACTGGCATATTTAGCCGCATACATGATCTTCACCTGTTCGTCTTTCCGCATAAAATTATCCATCACCGATAAAGCTTTATCACGGATGGCGATCTTGGCCGGGTCATTCACTTTCATAATTTGATCTACTGCGGATGAATGCAGGTATTGCGTAGTGCGGCCGGGAAAACCAAAGACCATCGTAAAGTCGCCTTCATTTACCCCATCTAAAGAAATAGATAATGCTTTCTTTGGCACATAGGGCACATTGTCTGGTGAATAATCTGCCGGTTTATTATCCTTGCCGGCATAGATGCGGAACATGGAAAAATCTCCCGTATGGCGGGGCCACATCCAGTTGTCTGTATCTTTTCCAAAATTGCCGATACTGGAAGGTGGTGCTCCCACGAGGCGAACATCGTTGTACCGCTCGGTGATGAACATATAATACTGGTTGCCTTCAAAGAAGGCCCGGATAAAACCATCCTGGTAGGCTTCTTTCTTTACGGTTTTAGCAACAGCCGCCATATTCTTATCAATAGTGGATTGCCGTTCACTTTCGGTCATCGTACCGGTTACATCCTTTAATATATCTTTCGTGACATCTTCTATCCGTACAATAAACGTGACAAAGAGTTTAGGGTTGGGAATCTCTTCGCCGTAGTTCTTTGCCCAAAAACCATCTCTTATATAATTATGGTCCAGCGTGGAGTGATTCTGGATCGCATCAAAGCCGCAATGGTGGTTGGTTAATACGAGCCCTTTAGAAGAGATCACTTCGCCGGTGCAGAAACCACCAAAGCTCACGATGGCATCTTTCAGGCTGCCGCTGTTAATATTATAGATGTCTTTGGCGCTGATCTTCATACCCAGGCTTTTCATCTGTTTTTCATTCATCTTTTCCAGCAGCAGCGGGAGCCACATACCTTCATCAGCCCGGACCAGCGATACAATCAATACAAAAAACGAAACCAATAGGAGTTTGAGGTACTTCATACAGCAAATTTTGAGGCCTCAAAATTAGTCCTTTATTGATTAAAGCCTTTTCCGCCGGTATATTTATACAATTGGGGTAGTTATGTTCTTTATTTAGTATACCAATTCTTTTCAATGGCCGGAATCAGCGGTTATTTCTCCCCACTGACCTGTGTATGGAGAAAAATAAATGTGCATAACCCGCTGTGAAACGTGGATAGCGGAGTGCATCATTGGAAACGAAAAGAGGAAAGCCGTACAAGCACCATGAAAGATGTAGGAATTTAACGAGTTGTTCCACCAGTATCCACAGCCGGAAATTTTTTTAACGTTGTTTTCTTTTGCACGTTGGTTATAAACAAGCTTGTGGATAGTATAGCTTAAATGCAGTAGTGACGCTAAACCTTTATGTGGATTTCCCTGTTAATAATGTGTATAAACCAGGTTTAGTAATTTTACAAAGCGGGAAGCAAAACAGTTATCCACGAATCCACAGCTGTAATAATAATACTCTTTTTTTATAAAAATATAGTATTACTATTATTGTATTAACGGGGATGGAGAAAAAACTTTGTTTTGAAAAATTGGAATTCGTGGTGGAATATTGCTGCCTGATCAACCGCAACGAAAAAAAACAAACATGAACACTTCACTCGCCGATGCCAAAGCCAACGTTGAAAAAAAAGGATTCCTGGACATTGACCTCGATCCCACGATGGACCTCTTTGCCGCTATCGAACGGTTGAAGAAAGAAAAAAATGCCGTAGTGCTGGCGCACTACTACCAGGAACCGGATATCCAGGATGTGGCGGATTATATCGGCGACAGCCTGGGGTTGGCACAACAGGCCGAGAAGACCCAGGCGGATATGATCGTTTTTGCCGGGGTGCATTTCATGGCGGAAACAGCCAAGATTTTAAACCCAACGAAGAAAGTAGTGATACCGGACCTGAAAGCAGGTTGTTCACTGAGCGACAGTTGTCCTCCCCCGCTATTTAAAAAATTCAAAGAGCAGCATCCCGATCATGTGGTGGTGAGTTATATCAACTGCAGCGCCGGTATCAAAGCACTGAGTGATGTGATCGTAACCAGCAGTAATGCCCGGATCATTGTAGAAAGTTTCCCCAAAGACCAGAAGATCATATTCGCTCCCGATAAAAATTTAGGAGCTTATATCAACAAAGTAACCGGAAGGGATATGTTGTTATGGAATGGTGCCTGCATGGTGCATGAAATATTTAGCCTGGAAAAAATTACTAAGCTGAAAATAAGACACCCGCAGGCCAAACTGATCGCCCATCCGGAATGTGAAGATCCTATTCTGCGCATGGCAGACTATATCGGTTCCACCACCGGCTTATTGAAATACACCCAAACAGATGCCTCGCAGGAATATATCGTGGCCACCGAGACGGGCATCCTGCACCAGATGATGAAAGCATCTCCGGGCAAAACATTTATTCCCGCACCGCCTGATAATAATTGCGCCTGCAATGATTGCCCGCACATGAAGCTGAACTCGCTGGAGAAACTCTATCTCTGTATGGAGTATGAAACACCGGAGATCAATATGGAAGAAACATTGCGCCTGGCAGCGAAGAAACCGATTGACAGGATGCTGGAGATCTCTGCGAAAGCTGGCTTGTAATGTTTTATATTAGTTCGAAGATATTCTGCAATATAAATTGCGAAAAGGCAAAACCGTTAGTATTTATTTACCTACCTGCAATGAAAATTGCGAACGGCAACAACTTGAAATTCAGGTTATAAAATTCGCTGAATAGTGTTTTGGTGTCGTATATTTAAGTGTTGTATGCAATGCTTAAACGGCAACCATTAAAATGAGGATCTACTTTTTGTTATACGCCTTAATAGTTTCATTAGCCTGCTGCAAATCTAAAACATCAACACCCAACATGAACCTCGTAAAGCTCGTATACGATAAGGACGTTAATTCTTTTGAAACAATTGCAAAAATTAAAGGAGATTCGGTCGAGATAACATTAAATGATTTTTTAAACAGCCAGGAAAACGAAGCCATAGAGTTATCGACTAGGATACTCGTATGGCTCGACGGTAATTTGGAAAAATCTAAAGCATATGCAGCCTCAAAAATATTGTCTATAAGAAACGAATACTTACGTTCAGAAAAAAGAATACAATTGCAACTTGCAGACTATGTAAAAAATCTAAAACTAGGAGGTATTAATGCTTTTAGTGACGAAAGATTTTCTCTCTATTTTGACGACAATTTATCCGAAGATGATTACATAGTTGTTGATATTGGAAATGATTTTTCGTTTGGGGACGTTTATACTGAATGAGCAAGCACTGCATACAACATGGGGTTTGGCGTCATGGCGGCTTTACCAATAAATCCTCATCGATATAACGTTGCTCAGCTGCATATCAATCTGACGAATAAAGCCCAGCTTTAGAATATATTTTCGTCTTCATATCTTTGATCAGCTTCAGTCCCGGCTGACGTAACACGGAATATCGCCACGGCGCCAAGCCCGGACGTTGCACGCAATTTTAAATGACATCACATACCAAAATATTAACCCTAGTTACTTTCATCTTATTGTCCGCCTCTTTTACTACTTATGGCCAAGTCCTAAATAAAGGATCATACAGTTTACACTATGACACCTCAAAAACGGCCATAATAAACTTTACAGCAAAAAGTAGTTGGCCCTTTGACAGTACTTATACGCCAGCCATTCTAACACAAGATGAACTTAAAATGGTTGATAGTTTTTTATTGGTAAGTGTGGGAAATTGGAATGATTCATTGGACAATGATCATAAATGGTGGGTCATAGATTTAAACAAACAAAATTATAGAAAGCAGCTAATTGCTGCGACAAATGCAAATGGACAAAAGGAAGTCTGGGTTAATTGTTTTTGTAGTGTTGATAATGACAGATGGAAAACAAACATAGTCTTTGTCAATGACGGTGGCAAATGTTACTTTAATTTCAAAATCAACTTAACAGTAAAAATACATTACTCTTTCGGTGTCAATGGGCTAGGTTGAAAATAAACTGCATGCAACATTGGGTTTTATGCAAGTTAGGTTTGACAAACTAAGTTCAGCCAATTGTGTCTCGTCCTGAAATAGGTTTACCAAAAAAGTAAACTTATGGACATTAAAAAAACAAGCCGTATTCAAAAACACTTATCCATACTACCCCTTTTATGTGTTGTTTTCCTATGTGAGGCGCAGCAACCAGGAGCGTTTGATATTCGCCGGGGAATGGCCCCCTTCTTTTTAGGCACCACCCGGGCACAACAGGACAGCAGCTTCCGGCTGACAGAAGCAGGAAAACTGGAGTATAACGGCAAAACAGAAATCAATTACCAGTACCAGGGGGCTATTAACCATCCTTACCTGTTGGGGGGTGTTAACTTTAAATTAGTAATACTTACTTATGTGTCCGACACACTTATAAGTATTATGCTCAGTAGTCTTTACCTGCCCAGGTTTTACCCGGACTATCGCAGAAGAGCAAAACGGGAATTTCACCAGCTTTGTACATTTTTAAAAGAGCAATGGAACAGCCCGGGTCAGAAAAAGAGATTCTTACAGTCACCGGATAACCGGATCATCTCCGATGGATGGCAATGGAATGCCGAGGGAAAAACCATGAAAGTAGCATTGTACGAGGATAAAAGTAAAGCTCACCGGGCTTATGATATCTCGGTTACCTTGGAGCTGTCCGGGGTGAATGAATAAAGCAGTGGTTACCGAATTCACAATCAACAGTATTAACTTTATTTATCAGTGGGGTCAGGCTGCCGAATCACGGAATATCAGCAAAGCAGAAAGCCCTGTTCGCTGGGCGTAATTTTAAAGACCAACCACCATTAAAGGCGGCTAATATTTTGTTAATTCAGACATTGCGCCATTTTTATAAATTGTTATACTTCTACTTTCATCCACGCTGTTTTACTGCTTAAACAATTTCAACGTTTACTTATGAGAAAGGAGATAAAAATTTTAGTAACGATACTTGGGTTCTTAATCTGTCAAATGCAAGCAATTTCGCAAAAACCCAATTATTCAGGAACCTGGAAAATAAACCTACAAAAGAGCAGGTTTGAAGCAAATTGGACAAAGGGGTTGACAGATGGAGAATTTACAATAATTCAAATTGCAGACAAGTTTAAATGGTCAAGATACTTTATCATCAATGGCAAAAAAAGCAAGTTGCGATTTAACCTGATAGCAGATGGGAAAGTTAGAAGGAAGAAAATGTTATTGTTTAAAAGTAAATTAGAATGGATAGGCGACATGTTAAAAGCCCAAATTTTTAGAAATGGATTTTCAAATGTAGTAGAGTATAAATTCGGTGAGACTAAAAATGAACTTATAATTGACGAAGTATTTGTAGGCAGACCACAAGATTATCATAATCATTATGTGCTAGACAAAGTTGAATAACACATCGCTTGATAGCAACATTTAACACCAATCAGGGAATACTAAAACAGCAGAAAGTGCTGACCTTTAGCAAGAATGTAGATAACATGAAGTTAATTTTAGCATCGCTTCTTTTTTTTGTTTACAATGCCAGCGCACAACATCCATATAGAGACTCCATCCAGGGGATTTTTAAGATTGATGAGCGTTTGATAGCCAGAAGAACAGATACAATTGTTTCCCTTTCCAAGAGCCTAAATGAAAAAGACACGTTCATTACCAAACGAATTGTCATTTGTCGGGACGGGAACAATAAAATTGTTAGAATCGACAAAATATTTCAGGACAACAATAAGTTTGCTTTTGCCTACTTCATAAATCAGGAATTTCATCTGATGCAATGGAATGAACCCCAAGAACGAGACCTATACGAGTCAGCTTCCATAGTGAAATTTTTTCAAAACCCGGGTATAAGAACTTTTTACTCAGCACTTTTGACATTGCCCGGTATTACAATGCCAAAACTTACAACGTACACGCATTAATTTTTTTTAACGCTCCTGCTATCATGAATTGTGTAAAAACTTCGCCACGTTGCTTACAAAGAAGGCAGTGGAACGATAGCATCAGCCCTATCTTTTATGGAGGAAACCAGCCACAAAAGTAATACCTTGCTAATCCGCAAAGAAATAGCGTATGAAAATATATGTAAAAAATATGGCCTGTGAAAGCTGTAAGCTGGTGGTGAAAGAAGCCCTGGAGGAACTGGACATTTCCCCGGTGAAAGTGGAGTTGGGGGAAATAGAAACGAAGGAGGCCCTGTCGGCGGAGGAAAAGAAGCAACTGAACCGGAAGATCAAAAAGGCCGGGCTCGAGTTGTTGGAAAAGCGGCAGGGGGTATTAATTGAAAAGATCCGGAAGGCGGCAATTAATTATGTGTACCACTCGGACGAAAAGCCTACGATGAAGTTCTCTGCTTTGTTAAGCAAAGAACTGAATCTTAATTATACCTACCTGGCTAATTTCTTTTCAGAGGTGGAGGCCAGCACCATTGAGCAATTTATCATTGCCTTAAAAATTGAGCGGATAAAAGAACTGATCATTTTTGGAGAGGACACCTTTTCAGAAATTGCACATAAACTGCATTACAGCAGCGTTGCCCATTTATCAACGCAGTTTAAAAAAGCAACCGGGTTAACCCCTTCACATTTCAAGGCGTTGAAGGAGAAGAGGAGAATAACTATTCAGGATATTTGATCTTCTTTGGTAAACGAATAAATCAAAACTGAAACCGGGTAAATGAGTGAAGCAGATTTCCTGAATGAGTTTAACGGAAGAGTTGCTCAATTAGCAAAACTGATGAAGTCATGGGATTTAATCAAAGGAAATTCCATCGGCGGGGTTGATAAGCTGGCCGAAAAAGTTTTGAGCAAACTTTACGAAGGACAAACAGCAATAGAAATCAAACGGATTATTGAAAGTGAATTGTGTGTAACCTATGGTTTGTATAATACAGAATTTGATTCCGGCAAACTAACAAGAGAAGTAATGAACTGGTGGAATGAATGATAAAGAAATGGCCCCGGAGTCTTACCTAATATTATAAATATACCAATCCTCGTTCTGGTTATGTTTCGGGTTGAGCCAGTGGGCCAGGTTGTCCACGAAACTGGTTTGAATCCTTGTTTCTGCTGCCAGCGAAGGAAAAATAGTTTTTAACCGGTTCACCCTTTCATCCAGTTGCTGGTTACCGGCCATAATAATATAATTTGGAGCCGGCTTATCGCCTTTCGCTATTTCTTCCTGTAGTTTGCTGAGGTCGCCATCTGCTGCCAGCACATAGGTGTCAAGGTGTTTGCCGAGATAAAATAAAGGAGGCCGCTGCAGGGATACATCCCCTTCCATAATCAAATTGCTGACATCTCCTTTCTTCCGCAGGTAGATCATAGATTCAATTCTGGACCGTTTGGAATAAGTGAAACTTAATACCAGCAGGCCCACCGTATTGAACAAAAGGAACCAAACCAGGAACACGGTGGTTGTTTTCTTCAGCCAGGGCTTCCAGGCATTCCGGTTGAGATATTCCCTGAAACCAATAATGCCCAGCATAATGAAATAAGGAATGAAAGGAAGAATAAAACGCTCCTGTTTATTGCTGTAATACGAATGAAAGGCGAAGAACAGCAGCGTAGCAATACAGAGAATTTTCACATGGAATGACATCCGTAACGAATAGAGATAACCAAAGGCCAATAGAAAGAAGGGGAGGCCCCATACCACACCGGCCACGGTTCCGATATACTGGTACCAGGGACCCTGTGGTTGTATGCCGATATTCACCGGGTCTGAATTAAAACGGAAATACTCTTTGATGGAAGCAATGGGATCGCCGTAATAAATCAAATCGAACAAACCCTGGGTGAGCATATACATCATGCCAAAGGCCAGGGCAAACAGGATCGCTTTTTTATGATAAGATCTATGAAAAAGCCAGCACAAACCGATACCCAGCGGAATAAAGATGACCTGCAGCCGGATGGAAAAAGAAATAGCAAAGAAGAGAGCCGCCAAAAAGATGGAA
>JAEUVP010000280.1 GCA_016786805.1 Chitinophagaceae bacterium
CATCATCGCAGCCATACCAGTGGCCGCACTGACGAATTGTAAGAAAGTGATCACAAATAACTGGGTGAAATAGGTCAGGCCTGATTCACCGGAATAGTGCTGCAGGTTACAGTTCACTAAAAAACTGATCGCTGTATTAAATGCCAGGTCCGGTGTTTGCCCGGGATTACCATCAGGGTTCAATGGAAGTTTATCCTGGAAAATAAGCAGGAACATTCCATAGACCAGCCATAGCATATTAATGGTCAGCATGGCTTTCAGGAATTGCTTCCAGTTCATGCTTTCATTTGGATTGATGCCGCTGATGCGGAAAATGAATTTTTCGATTGGGTTCATGAAACCGGTGATCGTCTTTTCACCGGCAAATACGTTGGCAATATATTTTGCCAATGGGTAAGCCAGCATAACCGTGAGGGTAAATAGAATTACGGTGCCTGTAATTTCGCTGTTCATGTGTTCAGAATTTTTCAGGTTTGATCAATACGTAAACGAGGTACACGAATACGATAGCGGACAGAATAAATAATACGGTCATCATAAAAAAGATTTTCAATTTGTCAGGCTGAGTACAACGAAGCCTAAATTTTTTCGAACCAGTCGATGGATTTAAAAAAGAGCCCAAAGCAAATCAGCCCGGCCAGTAAAAGAATACTTGTTATCATGTGATTGTGTTTTTATCAGAGAAACAATCTTACTTTCAGCAAAACGAGGCCGGCGACAGCAAGGGCTGCCAGCCATACCAGGATGATCAGCACCACTTCTTTTATCTTTTCCAGTTTTTCTTTCACTTGTTATCCGGTTAAAAGTTTATAGCAACGTAGCGGCAGATTCTAATGACTTCCGCACTGCGGGGGATCATTACAGGGTTTTGACCAACAGCCCGATGACGAGGATCAGGACATAAATGACCGGGAAGAGGATATGAAGGCCCGGCCTTTTTCCCGATCGCTTTTTATAAGTTTCCATGATTGCTTTGTTTTGACAGGATAAGCCAAATGCAATGCCTTTTTGGAGAATAAGGAATTGGAAAGGGCTGAAAGACAGAAGCAGCAAGGGGTTGGGAGGAATTAGGGATTAGGAATAGTTTTTTTCCAACTAAAAAACCCTTCCAAAATGGAAGGGTGGGTTTTCAAAATGAAAAGCTTTTAGTGCAGACCGTATTCCTCGATCTTCCGGTACAACGTGGTGAGACCGATACCCAGCAGTTTTGCGGCTTCCGTTTTATTACCGGCTGTATGCTGCAATACTTTGCGGATATGCTGTTTCTCCACTTCGGCCAGTTCAAAGGATGCTGTTTTATGATCAGCAGGATGCTGCATTGTAAACGGCAACGTGGCAGTAGTAAGTTCATTACTGTTTTCAAGGATCACACTCCGCTCGATCACATTCTTCAGTTCCCGGATATTACCGGGCCAGCCGTATTGCTGCAGGGCAGTTATATATTCTTTTTGTAAAACAGGAATGGCTTTATTCGTTTTGCCCGCAAAGATGATAGCGAAGTGCAAGGCAAGTGAAGGAATATCTTTTATTCGTTCCCGTAACGCCGGTAAAGTAACCTGGAAAACCGCCAGCCGGTAAAAAAGATCGGACCGGAAATGACCGGCTTCAATTTCTGTTGGCAGGTTGCGGTTGGTGGCCGCAATGATGCGGACATTCACTTTGATGGTTTTGGTATCACCCACTTTGATGAACTCACCGGCTTCCAGCACCCGTAACAATTTGGCCTGCAGTTCGGCCGGCATCTCGCCGATCTCATCCAAAAAGAGAGTGCCGCCATTGGCTTCTTCAAACAATCCTTTTTTATCTTTTACTGCCCCGGTAAAGGCCCCGGCTTTATGACCAAACAATTCACTTTCCAGCAATTCTTTACTGAATGCACTGCAGTTCACGGCCACAAAAGTTTTGTTGCGGCGGTCGCTGTTATGATGGATGGCCTGTGCAAATACTTCTTTGCCGGTGCCGGTCTCACCGAGTAGCAACACGGTGGCATCGGTGGCCGCCACTTTCCGGGCCAGCGCAATGGCTTCCTGGATGGAGGGTGATTCGCCGATGATGCTGTCGAAAGAATATTGTTTAGCCACCCGTTGCTGCAGTTGTTCCAGTTTGCGCTGCAGTTGCACTTTCTCCATGGCCCGGTGCAGCAAGGGAATGATCTTGTCATTATCATCGCCTTTCATGATATAATCAAAAGCACCGTTGCGCATGGCCTGCACGCCATCGGGCACATTGCCATAGGCGGTCAGTAATATCACTTCGGTGGCGGGATGCAGGGACTTGATCTGTTTCACCAGGTCCACGCCGTTGCTGTCGGGGAGTTTTACATCGCAGAGCACCACTTCAAAATCATGGCTGGCTAATTTTTTAAGGGCAGCCTGGCCGGTGGCGGCTTCCTGCACATCAAAACCTTCCAGGCGGATGATGCGCAGCAGCAACTGCCTTAGTTTTTCTTCATCGTCTATGAGTAAAACGGAATTCATGCGCCATCAAAGCTATGGAAAAACGGGGAGGGTGTTATTCGGAGCCTTTTATTTCAGTTCAATGGGATTGCAAAAGCTTCAGCACTGTGACTGACCTATCCTTCGGTTGTTAGTAGAAACGGCAACAATGGCGCAAAGTATTACTTCTAATCATCCCAATCTTCATTATCGGGTTTCATCCGCCTTTTAGTAAAGTCGTCAAAGTCTTTATATAAATCAGTGAAAGGACAATTATCAAATTTTTCCTGTTCACCTTTCCATGTTAAATGTACAACTGCGAATTTGTTGTCATTGCTCGGATTGTTGATTGTAAACAAAACATCGTCGCTTGGTCGATAAGTCGCTACTGCTGAAAATTCGAAATCTTTTAATATATGAGTACGTTTAGGAGAAAATATTTTGGAGAGTATGTTTTTTTCCTGACTCAATTCCTTTTTTAGTTCATCTTCAAGACCATTTTTTTGCTCAATAGTTATCTTACACCAGGGGTCTAGCAGTGTTTTGTCAACAAGTTTTAAGGTAGCAAGGTCAATGCCTGCAAGATCAATTCGTTTTGGTTCATCTTTTAAATCTTCTATATCATTAATAGTATAACCGCCAGTTGGAAATAGGAAGAATCCATTGCCGAGTTGAGCATTAAATCTTAACGAATGCCATTTTTTATAATCAGGTTTATTCGTGGCCCAGAACTCCCAAACTGAATGTTGAATGTAATTAAAGTAGTTGTCGTTTGGCTGAAATTGGCCAGAAAGGCAGCCCATGCTTTCGTCGTCTATTTGAAGCTGTGCTGTTCCAATAATAAGCTTATTTGAATAGATGGTAACTGTCATAGCTTTACTAATAACATACAGAACTTGCTGCTGTGCTGGTATACCGTTACGCCGAGGTTGGTGTTTTTCACCAACCGCACTAACAATAAAATCAGCATACGATTAATTTATTCTGTCGGATTTGTTTTCAAGTCAACTAATAGTATTACTTCACATTCGGCAACTTTTCGGGAACCTTCCATAAAAAACCCTTTAAGGCCAATATCAATTTTATCCCGGTGAAAAAGCCTCATTGGTGGCATAATGATCCACATTCTGGCAATTCCTTCGTTTGGAACAGGGATATCAGATTGAGTGATAACATTTCCATGACTGTCTTCAAACTCTGGCCAAATCATATAAATAGAATTCGGATTAGGTTGTTCTTTATGGAAATACCAAAAATCAGATCGATAGCCTTGAAATGGTAAAGATTTTCTTCCGCCCTCAGTTTCATTATAAAACCGATATTTTACTTTGAAATCTGACCGATGCTTTAACTTGATATCGTAAGGCTGATGCATATGATTGCGACTAACGTTCGGTGCTTTGTGTAGTTGGTGAATTAGCTAACTGTCCGCCTGCCCTAAATTTATAATTTAAAGCTGAAGTCTAAAATGACTGACCTATTGTTTGGTTTTTGCAGCATTAAAACCAATTCGTCTTACCTCACTAACCTGTATATTGGGCTGGATATTGGTATAGTTCTTTATGTCATTGACTACAGCATCCTTGTTTTGTGCTATCGCCTTATTATATTCTGCGATATCCTTCACATAAAAATAACCAACAGCCAGGTAAGGAACCGGGTCAGCTGGCGTTCGGCCGGCAATGCCCTTATCAATTTCATAGAATTTTAGGTTGCTACCCAGCAACCCCGCTACCATCGGCATGTGTTTTTTTTCATAGTAGTCCATGTCAAAGGTTTTGCCTTCTCCGTTCGGGTACAGAATGGCGACCTTAAATAATTCATTGCCCGGTGTGGATGAATGGATCAGCTGACTGGTTTTACAACCGGTGAAACCCAAAAGGGCGAAGATCAGCAGGAAGGAATGAAGTTTAGTTGCCATATAGTTTGTTTATTGCTGAGAAACCTGCCGGTCGCAGGCACCAGTCACAGCGCCATTATTTGATCATCATCAGCGATCCCATCATTACGATCCCTTCCAGTAAATTGCCAATACGAATATTCTCATTTTCTGCATGCTGGTTATTATCATGGTTGGCTACGGGAATGGTAACAGTTTTCGCCTTTAAATATTTTTCAAATATAAAAAGTGGCAAAGTACCACCCATCGTCGGCTGCAGCACTACCTGGTCCCGGGCTGCCATCTTAACTGCTGCAACCACTTTTTGTATAATGGGCAGATCCATGGATGTCCGTTGTGCATTTACACCATCATTTACGGTTAC
>JAEUVP010000354.1 GCA_016786805.1 Chitinophagaceae bacterium
GGGGGAAACAGGGGTTTCTTGGGATAAACCAACTTGATCAGCTCCCGGATCATCAGCTCGGCAGCGTTGAAATCGGCGATCACACCGTCTTTCAGCGGACGAACCGTACGGATGCTTTCATGTGTTTTCTCATGCATCATCAGGGCTCTCTTACCTACGGCCAGCACCTCTTTGGGATTGTTGCGGTTCAGGGCAACTATGCTCGGCTCATTCACCACCACTTCGTCGTTATGTATGATAAGGGTATTAGCGGTACCCAGGTCTATTGCTATTTCTTGTGTAAACCAGTTAAAAAGTCCCATTCTTAATTATTGGATTGATGTGTGCAAAGTTGGAGGAAATAATTTGAATTAACAAAGCCGAAACCCTTGTCCCACAAAGATTTTTTGGCGTTGGGTGGTTTTACCTGTCCGGTCACAAAATTGGTTTTCCTGGGTTCGTTTTACTGGTTGTGCCGGGTTTCTCATTTTTAAAAAATCATTTCTTTTAGCCCTGTTTGTTTGCAATTATTGTTCCTGTTTTCATTAACAACGATCAGTAGAGCAAAAAAATCTTCTACCTTCATTTCATGCGTATCATCACAAGAACTGTTTTGATCCTCTCCGTCGTCAGTTTGTTTGCTGATATCGCCAGTGAATTACTCTATCCCATTATCCCTGTTTATTTAGACAGTATTGGTTTTTCAGCATTATCCATCGGCATACTGGAAGGTATTGCCAATTTTACTGCAGGCATCAGTAAAGGTTATTTTGGCAAATTAAGTGATGAAAAAGGTCTTCGGTTGCCTTTTGTAAAACTGGGTTATTTGTTAAGCGCCATCTCGAAGCCCATCATGGTGATGCTGACCAGCCCCTTCCTGGTTTTTATTGCCCGCACATCAGACCGGCTGGGTAAAGGAATACGAACTGCTGCAAGAGATGCACTCTTATCACAACAAACAACACCTGAAAATAAAGGAAGGGTATTTGGTTTTCACCGCAGCATGGATACAGTGGGTGCCACCATCGGCCCGGCATTAGCCTTATTGTTTTTATTCTTTTACCCGGGGCAGTACACAACGATTTTTTACTTCGCTTTTATTCCCGGCATAATCAGTGTACTGCTGATCTTTTTATTGAAAGAAAAGAAACAACCTGTTTCCACTTTTCGTGACGGGCATATTTTTTCGTATTTCAGGTATTGGAAAATCGCTTCGCCTGAATATCGGAAAGTTGTTGTGGGGCTGTTATTGTTTGCCCTCTTTAACAGTTCAGATTTTTTCCTGTTGCTAAAAGCCAAAGAAGCGATTGGTGATGAGAAAATTATAATCATGGGTATCACTTTCAATGGTGTCACCATCAGTGTGGCTGCTTATGTTTTTTATAATCTTATTTATGCCCTGTTCTCGTACCCGCTTGGAATTTTAGCTGACAAAGCCGGCTTTAAGAATGTAATATTATCTGGTATGCTGTTATTCGCCATTGTATATGCAGGTTTTGCTTTAAATCCTTCTGTGCCGGTAATCTTCGCCTTATTTTTTATCTATGGCTTGTATGCTGCTGCCACAGAAGGGGTGATCAAAGCATGGATCACCAATATGGCCCACAAAGACAACACCGCCACTGCTATTGGTTTTTATACTTCATTTGAAAGTTTCTGTGCATTATTCTCCAGTATTATAGCCGGTGCCTTGTGGTCCGGGCTTGGAAGCTTTTATACGTTCGCAGCAACTTCTCTTATTACTATCATTGTTATCATTTATTTTCTATTCAGGATCAGGAGAAATTAATCTTCCTTTAATCCCTTAATAATTTTCACCGACAAATCTTAACAGTTTGGCACGGTTCTGGAAAATGGGGCTAAGAACACAATTCTTCCACAAAAAATTCATTGTTATGAGAAAAGTCATTGTATTAGCAGCGGCCTTATTTATCGTCATCGCTTCTCAAGCCCAAAGCCGCAGTACCAACAGTTCATCTTACAAAACCGCACTGGGTGTAAAAGTCTGGGACGGCGGCGGTATCTCTTTAAAACACTTTTTTAACGGCAATAATGCAGGTGAACTGATCGGTTATTTCTGGAATCGTGGTGCCCGTTTCACCGGTTTATATGAAATACATGGTGATATCACTGGTGCACAAGGTTTGAAATGGTATATCGGGCCTGGCGCTCACATTGGTTTCTACAACAGCAAATATGGCGATGGAGCTTTCGCCGGTATTGATGGTGTATTAGGTCTTGATTATAAGTTCAGGGGTGCGCCGATCAACATGTCCATCGACTGGCAGCCTTCCTTTGAGTTTGGTGACAACCGCGGTTTTGTTGGCAGCTGGGGTGGATTAGGTATCCGTTACACCTTCTAATATATATCGGTTCTTTATCTATCAGCAAAGAAGTGGTCAGTGTCAAACTGATCACTTCTTTTGTTTACTTTAGTACAAATAACCTCCATGAGAAAAAACTTACTGCTTGCTGTCACTGCTCTTTTTATCACAAGCATTTCATTTTGCCAGGTTGATGCGATGAAAGCAGCCAACGATTATGAAAGAGATGTAAAAGACAGCATTAATAACCCATACGGGCATAATAAAGTTGCCGGCAAATACTATGACATAAGGGGTTTCAAAATGTATTGCGAGGTCTATGGCGAAGGAGAGCCGTTACTTATTATTCATGGCAACGGAGGTTCTATTAATAATTTCATTTACCAGATACCTTATTTCGCTAAAAAATATAAAGTGATCATTGCCGACAGCCGCTCACACGGCAAATCGGTTGATAAAGGCGATTCACTCACCTATGAAATGATGGCCGATGACTATGCTGCTTTACTGACTGCATTAAAAGTTGATTCCTCCTACGTAATTGGCTGGAGCGATGGAGGCATCAATGCGTTATTATTGGCCATCCGCCATCCGGAGAAAGTAAAAAAATTGGCCGCCACCGGGGCTAATCTTGTTCCCGATACCACCGCTGTTCCGCAGCAGATCTGGGATATGGTGATACCAACGTTTAAACAGCTTACTGCTAAAACCACCAGGACAGAACAGGAAAAGACAGCTTTTAAATTATATCGTTTGTTATGTGAACAACCTCATATTCCATTAAGTGATCTTCAAAAGATAAAATGTCCTTCCCTCATCATCGGTGGCGATCATGATGTGATCAAAGAAGAACACACGATGCTTATTTATAAAAATATCCCAAAAGCTTACCTGTGGATATTACCGGCATCAGGCCACTCAACTCCTTTGATGTATAAAGATGATTTTAATAGAGTAATAGAGCGTTTTTTTTCGGCTCCGTATAAAATTATTGAAGGGGGTGACCGGTTTATGTAAGAATCACTAAGCAGAGACAAATCCTAACCGCATTTCCATTGCATGGCTGAGCAGTGGTAATTTTCTTCTTTCGATCAGGAAACTGTTGAGCTGTGCTATTTCCCGGAAGATATAATGTTTATCCGCAGCGGCTTTCAGGTAATCTTTCCCTGTGCTGCCGCCTGTGCCAATGCGGGTGCCGATCATCCGGTGTACCATATTCATATGACGGTAACGCCAGCTGCTCAGTTGTTCATCAATTTCCAGTAATACATTCAGTAATTGAAACGGCAATTGCAACAACGGGTAACCCCTGTACAGCATAATGAATAAGGCTGCCCGGCAGGCGGACGGAGATAATGAACGGCCCTCCCATTGTTCACTGCTGAATATGTCATCAAATCCCCCGATATTATTTTTCTCGGCTTCTGCAAGGCTCGATTGATAACTCGTTTTATAGCCGTTCCAGAAAGAATCATCCGCACCTTCCTTCAAAAATGGCATTCGCTCCAGCCAGCTGTTCAATAAGTCAAGTACTGACTTACTACCCTCTGCCTTTTTTATTAGGTCAACTTGTTCGGGTCGTAATTGTGCCGTGTAATATTCTTTGCCGTGCCGGTGTTCAAATTTCAATCCCAGTTTTGCTTCCAGTTCTTTGAATTGCCAGCTTTGAAAACCAGAAGCCGGTCGCAGCATATCCCGGAAATCCAAAAAGTCCATCGGAGTCATCGTCTCCATGATATCGATCTGGTGCACTAATACTCTGAGTATAGTAACACAGCGGCTCAGCCGGTGAACAACGGTTTGCAGTTCGGGAGAATTATCATTTAGTGCCGGCTTATTCATAATAGCAGCCACCGAATCCACTTCATGATGCAGTTGTTTGAACCAGAGTTCATACGCCTGGTGAATAACGATGAATAACATTTCATCATGCGCCGGTAATTGCAGTTTATCACTTTCAGGGAACTGTGCATTCAGAATTTTGTCTAATTGCAGGTAGTCATGATAATGAACTTCGGAAGGCATAAGCAATATTTAAATAAGATAGCGGCGAATAAGATTAAGAAACAGGCGGTTTGAATTCATAGCCAATATCAGTCCGGTAATAAATCCCTTCGTAATGGATATGATCTAATATATCGAGTGAAATGTTGACGGCTTCTTCCAGGTTCTTATCTAACGAGGTAACACATAATACCC
>JAEUVP010000355.1 GCA_016786805.1 Chitinophagaceae bacterium
TGGTATTATCATTTGAAACAGGAAGGCTGGCCATTATGGAAAGCTATTGTGCTGAGTTGGTTTATTGCTTTTTTTGAATATGTGCTGATGGTGCCGGCCAACCGCAGTGGTTATGCCAAAGGATTTTCGGGCTTCCAGTTAAAAATGATCCAGGAAGTCATCACACTAGTGGTATTTGGCTTTTTTGCAGTGTTATATCTAAAGGAGCCTTTTCACTGGCGATACCTGGTCAGCTTCGCTTTCCTGCTGGGAGCAGTTTACTTTATGTTCAGCAAACGGTTTGGATAAAGCCGGATCAGATTTCCTCTTCTGTTATTTTTGGTGAAGTTTTATGGTGCTCCCGTTGCTTCTGGCGGCGGATGAGATCAGACTTTATTTTATGTACGAATGCCTGGCAAATGGAAATGATACCTGCTACCAGCAACACTCCAAACGCAAGTGCCCACAGGTACCAATCTTCTTCTTTTTGCGCCTTTTCTGATCTTTCGTAGATGGTGTAAAACAATACAACAATACTGGTCGTTATAAGGGCAATGCCTATCAGTAGCTTGGTCAGGTACTTATCCTGGTGTGTATTAGACATAGTATCAGGTTTGGTAGTGGACGGTATATCCGTCAAAAGTAAAGAAATAATCTTTTGTTAACATAGTCTTCCCCGGATTGGGCAAAAACCTGAACAAATTATTTTTAAATCTAAATTGCAGTATGAAAAAGAACATTCTGACTTTCCTGTTATTGGGTGCTTTTTTTATGGTTGCCAGCCAGGAGGCTCCCGAGGGGTTATTTATTAATTCCAAGGCGCCTGATTTTAAAGCAACAGATCAGAATGGGGCTGAAGTAAGGTTAAAGGACTTGTTGAAAAAAGGGAAAGTGGTATTAGTGTTTTACCGGGGTAATTGGTGCCCTTATTGCAACCGCCAGCTGAAAAGACTCGAAGACTCCTTGCAACTGATCAAAGATAAAGGGGCAACACTCATCGCCGTTACACCGGAAAAGCCGGAAGGGGTGGATAAGACCATTGAGAAAACAAAAGCAGAATATTCCATCTTATATGATGAAGGTCTCAAGATCATGAAAGCCTATGAAGTGGAATTTATCGTACCGGAGAATACCATTACCCGCTACCGTAATTCGGGTATTGACCTGGAAAAGATCAACGGTAAAGATTGGAATTACCTGCCGGTACCTGCTGTGTATGTCATCGACAAAGAAGCTAATATTACCTACCGTTTTTTTAATAGTGATTATAAAAAAAGACCGACTGTGCAGGATATCCTGAACAACCTCTGAAGCAAATTACAGGAATGGTCACACCGGCCTGCTTTCTATACTGGTGAACTTTTTCTTCTTCCGGAGGAAATACGTTTCAAACAATTCGTAAGAAATTATTGATAAGCCAATCGTAATTGACAGTGCTATCGGTAATTGCCATTCAGGAGCCATTATCTTCATTTTTTCACAAAACACCGCAGCTTCATAAATGCCGAAGATGTGAAAAATGTATAATCCATACGATATTTTCCCGAGGTAGCGTATGAAGCGGTTATTCATCAGCTGCGTGACAACACTTGCTTTGCTATAGACAACCGCAGTAAATAACAGGACAAACGCAATAGCTACGAATGTATAAACAAATACCTGGTGAACACCTGTATCAGATTTTGAGGGAAAGAAATATAGTACGGCCAGTATACAGGCGGCAGCTGCCAGGCAAAAATAGCCGTTCATTTTTTTGAGAAGGTCATCGAAATACCCCAGCCCTAAAAGTATGCCTGCTAAGAAACAATCTCCCGAAACCGGGAGAACATAGATGAAAGGATGTTTAACCCCGACAGCAACACTGAGGTATCTGGCAGCCAGCATCAGTGTGAAAATAATTGCAAACAGGAACAAAATATTTTTTTTGGGCTGTCTCAGCAACCAGGGAATAGCAAAAGGAAGTACCAGGTAGAATTGTTCCTCCAACGATATGCTCCAAAGGTGAAAAGAAAAAGGGTTGCCATTATAGTAGCCGATTGCCGATAGTATGTTATCTATGAAAAAAATATTTCCTGCAAGCCTGCCTGTTGAAAAATGATTAATATCCTTAACTAGCCAGAAGAATACGGTGAACAGTAGATACCCAAAGTATAAAGGCCATATTCTTAATATTCTCCTGGTAAAAAAATTTTTATTGTTGATACTGCCTTTGCTTTTGTATTCTTCTTTTAGCAGTCTTGTTAGTAAAAAAGCACTGATGAGGAAGAACAATTCCACGCCGATCCACCCGGTCTCATAAAGAAAAGAGCTGGGTTGGTAAGCAGTAAAATGCCTGAAAAACACAAAGAAGAAAGCTAAAAACCGTAGTCCGTCAATAGTGGGGAAATAGATCCTTTGACCTGTAGTTGTAGCTGACATAAAGGATTAATCTAAAATAAGCTTACCTATCTGTCCTTTATTACCCGCCAAAAATATAGTGGTTCCCATTTTGGCAATACGGACAACATGAAAACTTTCTTTACTTATCCATTTCCATGTTTTCCCGCCATTATAAGAGTAGTCAACACCATTCAGGCCGCAACTGACCAAATCGGTTTTGGATAAATACTCCACGCAACTGCGGTAGCCATGAGGTGGGGTGGAAGGGGCATTCCAGCTCTTACCTCCGTCAGTCGTATAATAGCAGTTTTGTTTGCTGTCTGCCGGGGTCATAAAATCTCCGCCTACAATAACAATTCTTTTGCTGCCCTTTAATTTGCCTTCATCAAATACGGCTACAGAATTAGCACCGGTCGTTTCTTTGCCTTGTATAATGGGGATATCAATGACATTATTAGTGGTGAATAATCTTGAACGGGTACCTCCGCTCACCATAAAGTATTTATTTTTTTCAAACAACCGGATATTGGTGCCGCTAGCTGCAAAGAAGGCTTCACCCGAATCTGCTACGGGTCTTTGATTTTCTTCCCATTCCTGCCAGCTATCGCCACTGTTTTGTGTAGCAGCTATAAATACTTTTTTATTGATTGGGTCACCAATCACTATACCGGTATTTTGATCTACAAAATGCATTGCATCAAGGAACATACCAGGCGCTTTATTTTCATATACGGTTTTCCAGGTTTCACCTCCGTCTGTAGTTTTCAGAATTACCGCAGGGGTATCTACTGCCATAATGATAGCTGTGCTGGCATCAAACGCTTCTATATCCCGGAATTCTTTTTTCTCAAATCCTTTCACCGTTATCCATTTCCAATTCTTTCCTGCATTGCTGGACCGGCCCACCATGCCATTACTGCCGCTTACCCAAACAATATTATCATTCACCACACTTAACCCACGAAGGCTGGTATTAGTGCCCGATGTCAGCACCTGAACTTCCGGATCAGGACGAGAGCGAAAACCAGATAAGCTCAATACTACTACCGAAACAAGAAGGATAGATATTTTTTTCATTGACACCAGGTATAAGAAAAGGTAAGATAGAATATTAACCAGGTAAAAGGAAGCGGTTACTGTTTTTAGTAGGGCTGCATTGTCCGGGTGGATGATCCGTCGTCAAATAACTCGATTACGGCATAAGCCGGTGCAAATTCCTGGAAAGCACCTTTCCACCAGTTGCCCGAAACAGCCCCATTGCAATAATATTTGATGCCCAGGTAGTCCACTTCATCCTGCAGGTGAATATGCCCGCTGATACAAACTTTGATATTTGGATATTGAATAAATAGTTTCTTTAGAACTAGAAAATCACTGTGCATCAGGTTGCGCTGGATCTTCAGGTCACCATTGGGTTCTGTTTTATCAAAAAATAATCCTGCACAAATTGATAAAATGGGAATATGTGAAACAAAACAAATGAATTGATCAGCCGGTACCTGTTTTAATTCCTGCTGTAGCCAGTCCAGTTGTTCCGGGTCCAGTTTCCCTATATAACCGCCGGCAGGATTTAATTGTGTACTGTCTAAAACAATGAAATGCCATTTGCCTTTTGTGAAACTGTAAAACCTTCGTGGCATATTGAAATTTTCCACCACCCACTGTTTGCCATAGAGTTTATCCTGTTCCGGCCTGTCCTGTTTGATGAACCAACCCCATACATCGTGGTTGCCGATACAATGATAAATGGGAAGACTGTTTTCTTTTTTCAACAGGCTATTGAAAAGGTCAAACTGTTCCCGAGTTTTTTGTTTATCAGCATCCAGTGCATCCATGATGGCATCACCACCATTGATAATAAAGTCAACTTTTGTTTTTAATTGCTGGGCATGCTGAAAGGCTTTAGCCATCCCTGCTTCGGGAATAAGTCCCGGCTTCAGGTGAATATCAGAAAGATGGGCAAAACGGATGGGTTTCTTTTTGCTTTCTTCAGCAAAGCTGAATGCAGGTAACAAAGTACTTCCTGCAATTGCAGCGGAGGTTTTGAGGAACTGGCTTCTTTTCATATCGAAAAGGTAGCCAAAAATCAGAAAGATTATTTCAGTTGTGCCGCAAATTCTTCTTTGGTTACCAGCCCCACTTTTCTCCAGACTTCTTTTCCTTCTTTGTAAATAATAAAAACCGGGATGGGTTCAATACTTAATGATTTCATTACATCCGTATGAACGCCGGCATCAATTTTTAAAAACAGGAAATGAAGTAATTTGTCTTTTTTAATTTCTTCCAGTACAGGTTCCATTTTTACACAGGGGGGGCACCAGGTAGCACCAAAATCGACCAATACTGTCTGGTCTTTCGGTATCGACGCCCAGTATTCTTCAACGGTCAATTGTTTTTCATTGCTGGCCCCCTCCAGTGGTTTAGCTGCCCGTTTCCAGGCGTTCATGCCGCCATCCAATTCCACTACCTTTTTAAACCCATTGTTCCGCATCCATTCGGCAGCGGCTGCACTTCTGCCACCCACTAAGCAATAAATATAGACTGGCCTGTTCTTATCAATGTATTGTACCCGGTCAAAGAACTGGTCTTTGTCGATCCAGTTGGCCTGTAATGAATTTTTAATATGCCCGGAACCATATTCGCCGGCAGTTCTTACATCCAGCACCTGGGCACTGTCAGCAGCTATTCCTTTTTCAAAATCATTGGCATTGACTTTGGTGATTGTTTGTGCCTGGCAGCTTAAAAAAAGAATGGAGACAACAAGCAGGGAAACCATTTTCATGTACAGATAATTTTAATGCAAATGTAAGATTTACAGCGGCAACCAGACCAGCTATGGATGGGAATACTGCTATGCTGTCGTTAGGCAAATAAGTCTTATTTTAGTGACTTCAATAACTACCTATATGAGAAAAATTCTTGCTTCCCTTTTGGTGTTGGGTTTGGTAATTGTGGCCTGCCAGAAGGAAACCAGTTTTGAATCCGGAAACAGTGTGTCAGAAGGCCTTTTACAAAGCGATATTAGCGGAGACTGCCTGCCCAAAAATGTAGTGGGTACTTATGTGCAGGGAACAGCCCTGAACGGCAATACAGAATATATTGAAGTTACAGTGGATGTAACAGCAACCGGTAGCTACACTGTCTTTTCCGATACTGTCAATGGTGTCTATTTCCGTCTTGCAGGAACTTTTACCGCACTTGGTAATAATGTGGTCAAACTGCGGGGTAATGGAACACCGGCCACAACTGGTACATTCAATTTCAGGATACAATATGACGGCCAGGAATGTTTTGTCCCGGTAACCTTCCTGCCAATAGGTGCTGGCGGACCTGCTGTATTCGGGTTAAGTGGCACAGGTGCTAATTGTGCAGGAGCCACCATTGTTGGCACCTATACATTAGGAGTAGCATTGGGAGGTAGCCACAGCGTTACTGTTAATGTAAATGTAACCACTATCGGAACTTATTCCATTACCACCACTTTCCAGGGAATGACTTTTATGGCAAGCGGAACTTTTACCACTACAGGACCGCAAACAGTGGTATTGTTCGGCAGCGGCACACCCACAACTGCCGGCGTCAATACTGTTCCGGTTACCATCGGTACGAATCTTTGTTCATTTGATATTACAGTTGGAAATGCCGGCACAGGCACATTGGCAGGTGCCCCGGGTGGCTGTACGCCAGCAACAGTAGCCGGTACATATACAGTTGGCACGGCCCTTACGGTTGGCAATAATGTGCAGATACAGGTAAACGTTGCAACAGTCGGTACGTATACGATCACTACCAATACGGTAACCGGTTTTAGTTTTACCGCTACCGGAACTTTCCCGGCTACCGGGCTTCAGAATATCACCCTCATCGGAAGCGGTACACCAACTACGGCTGGTAACCAGGTATTCACAGTTACGTTCGGAACCAGCAGCTGCACTTTCACGATACCTGTGGTGGCAGCCCCGGCGATCATTGATTATTTTCCCAGAACGACGAATAGTAACTGGAGTTATGATTTCGACAATGTATTCAATGATTCCCTGCTGATGAAAGTTATTTCCAATACACACAGTGCATTGGGTAATACCTATAATATCTTCATGGGTACACAGGATGCGTCAGCAGGCTTTGATACACTGGGCTATTTCCGGAAAAACGCCGGTATCTATTCCCGGTTTACTAACCTGGCTGATTACCTATCTTTTGATAATGATAACTTTGTTGAGTTTACATTTATGCGGGATGATCAACCGGCAGGGTTCACCTGGACTACACCTGGTTATTCAGGTACTATTACCGGAACAGCGGTTCAGATTCGTATTAAATTTACCATCCTTCAAAAAGATGTACCCGTGACGGTCAATGGAACAACATACCCTAATACCATTGTAGTGGAAGAGAAATACGAAGCCAACTTAGGCGGGGTATGGACACCGTTAGATACCGTGTTTGGTTACTTCAAAGATTATTATTCCCGTAATGTGGGCTGGATACTCGATGAATTCTTTGATGGTACCACCGGTACCACGCCAACAAATGTGCAGGAATTGCGCAGGCACCAGGTATATTGATAATAGATTTTAAATAATATAAAAGGCCGCATTTGCGGCCTTTTTTTCTGTCTAGTGTCCTCCAGGCAAAAGAAAACCAGCGGGGCCTCAGGCGATAGATATGTTTTGATTACTTTGCTACAG
>JAEUVP010000379.1 GCA_016786805.1 Chitinophagaceae bacterium
AGAACAGGCTTTGTGAAGCTTTGTTGAAAATTTACCAAAGGAAAGCAGCCGCTATCAATGGGCTGTTAGACTGACAGGCTGGTTACAGGTCGCCCAGTTGAGGGCGGACCACAATATCTTCCACGCAGGCCTGTGGTGATAATTGGGAAGCTGCATAAACCAGTTGCGCAATATCTGAAGCCTCCATGATCCTTTTGGAAGAGTTGTCATAGTCGCCCCAGGAATCACTCATCACAGCACCGGGAAAGACCCCTGTTACTTTGATATGGTATTCCTTCATTTCTTCCCGCAGGTTTTTGGTAAATCCGTGCATAGCATACTTACTGATACTGTAAGCTCCTCCATTTTTGTAGGCATGCAAAGAAGCTATGGAACACATATTGAAAATATGGCCGGCCTTCCGTTTTATCATTGCAGGTAAAACGGTCCTGGTAAGATGATACGCACTATAAAGATTCACCCTCAATTGGCTTTCCAGTAAACCATCCGGTTCATTATTGACACTACCGGGTTCAAATAATCCCGCATTATTGATCAATATATCAGGAACAACCACGGAAAGACACCAGTTGCCAAATGCCTGCGCCTCTTCTTTTATACCCAGATCAGCTGGTTTTGCTTTGATCGTTACAGCCGGGTACTTTGTCACCAACTCTTCAACTGTTTTATACAAGGCCAGTTCTCCCCTTGAGCATAAAAAAAGATCATGCCCGTTAGCAGCAAATATTTCTGCGATGGCCCTGCCAATTCCTTTTGAAGCACCGGTGATAACAACGTTCATGCAATTGAGATTTGATAAGCGAAGTACGAACTTTTTTCCGGTTTAGCAGTACTTCTTAGATCACTGTTCGTATTTTGCAGATATGAAGTATAAACATCTTTTCTTCGACCTGGATCACACCTTATGGGATTTTGAAGCCAATAGCAGGCTGACCTTGCGGGAATTATATGATTCAATGGAATTGCAGTCAAGGGGAGTACACGATTTCGATCTTTTTCACAAACACTACCTCGTACAGAATGATAAATTATGGGACCGCTACCGGAAAGGATTTGTAAAAGTGGATGAACTGCGCTGGAAAAGAATGTGGCTGACCTTGCTGGAATTCAAAATTGCGGATGAACCATTGGCCCGTGAAATGGGAGTCCGTTTTTTAGATCTTTTACCCACCCGCAAATTATTATTCCCTTACGCTATTGAAATCCTCAGTTATTTAAAGGAAAAGAATTACCAGCTGCACATGATCACCAACGGATTTGAAAAAACACAGCACAGCAAATTACACAACTCAGGATTGGCTGGTTATTTTGGCGAAGTCATCACTTCTGAAGGCAGTAACAGCCTGAAACCTCACAAGGAGATATTTGACTATGCATTTCAAAAAACAGGGGCCGCCCCGCAGGAAAGTATCATGATCGGCGATACGATTGATGTAGATATCTTAGGTGCTGTCAATGCCGGCATCGACCAGGTACATGTCAATCATCTGACCAACGAAGTGGCGCCTGTAAAAGAAGGCGTGTTTCCCACTTACACCGTTTACTCCCTTAAGGAACTGGAAACTATTTTTTAAAAAAGAAAACCAGTTTCTTTTAAACTGGTATCAGCTAATTAAAGAATTTACAATAAGCCTTTGTTGTGCCAGGATGGCCTTTCACTTCAAGGAAAGGTCGGGATAGGGCATTTCTTCACCAGCTCGCAATTACCGTTACCCCACCCTGTGGCTTATCACCGATCTTCACATGCACTTTTGCATCCAATGGTAACAATAAGTCCACTCTTGAGCCAAAACGGATAAAACCCATTTCCCCTGTTTGTTCCACCTTTTGCCCGGCCTGTAAATAGTTGATGATCCTTTTGGCCAGCGCACCGGCTATCTGCTTCACTAAAATTTCTTTACCGTTTTTTCTATACACCACAGAATGACGTTCATTCTCGGTAGAAGATTTAGGATGCCAGGCCACTAAATATTTCCCTTTATGATACTGGCTGTACACGACTTCCCCGCTCACGGGGTTGCGGTTCACATGCACATTCAGCGGACTCATAAAAATAGAGACCTGTATGCGGCGGTCAGTAAAGTATTCATCGGCTTGTACTTCTTCTATCACCACCACTTTACCATCGGCCGGGGCAACAATGGCGTTTTCCTGGATGGTCAGTACTCTTTTGGGAATGCGGAAGAACGAGATTACAAAGATCAGCAGGCCTAGTGTGGCAATAAAGAGCAGCCAGCTGATCACAGGCAGGCTGAAACTTAAAAAATAGAAGGAGAGAATATTAATGATACCAAAAAGTATGGTACTGATGGCTATGATCTTGTAACCTTCCTTATGAATTGTCATACTAACCAGTTGAAGGGCAAATATAGGAAATGGTTATTGGAAAGAAGGTGGAGGTGCCTGGTAATAAATTCGTATTATAATATTGAGCAACAGCCAAACAAAAGGGACTGCAATTAACAATGAATCGAAACGATCCAAAAAACCACC
>JAEUVP010000042.1 GCA_016786805.1 Chitinophagaceae bacterium
CCAGCAGGGGGAGCAAAAACCCGGTCAGCTGACCGGGTTTTTTTATACAACCTCTTCAGTACGCAGCAATAGCCAATTGTTTGGTAGCCAGTTTATCAAACATCTTCTCTGTCTCCTGGTCCTGGTATGTTTGAGCCCACAATACATACCGATAAAACTCCTTTCCATGAGCGGAGTGACCGCTTATCTTTCTGACTACCTGCTCCGGCATACCTAGGCTCAGCATGGTGGTAATGGCTGTACGACGCATGGTATGGGTGCTGGCTACATCACAAAAACGGTAGACCTTAATAGATCCACTGTCTTTCTTTAACTCTATAGGCTCCCCTCTTTTCTCCCTGGTTTTTGAAACCTGTTGTGTAAATCCTGCCAGCTCCAGTAACTTTTTGATATACTTGTTCAGGTTCGTCTTATTAAAAAAAGGAAGCAGCCTGTTCCTCTGTTTGGAATACCTGCACAGGATTTCAACTGCATAGGAAGGCAATTTAATCAAAGTGGGGGTATTGGTTTTAATGGAGCGGACAGACAAAAAATATTGCCCGTTAATAATTCGAACATTTTGTTTATTAAGAGAAAACAGATCAGATACTCTTAGCGCAACAGTGCACCCGAAAACAAAAAAATCTTTTACTTCCTGCATGCGTGCAGAGAGGGATGCATTAAAAGATTCGTTATAAATAAGGAAATTCAACTCTTCCGGTAGTAAGGGGAAAATACCGATCTCCTCCTTTCGTACATAAAAAAGTTTATGATATTCCCCCACACCCAGCGACTTTTCTTTGTTCAGGTAGTTAAAGAATACCTTGATATTCTTAGTGGTCTGGCCAACATAATTATCATAATGACCGCATTCCCTGTACAAATAATCAGTAAACTGCCGGTAAAATTTCTTCCAGTAATTTTTTTCTCTCTCTTTTTCCCGTAAGCTTAACTTTTGAGCTGGTCGGATCCTCAGTACGAATTTCTTTTCCCCGCAGAATTTTTTGATCAACTTTAAACTATAAGCATAGTTAGCAACAGTACCTGCAGATACTTTTTTCCCGTTGGGCTGAAGCCGTTTCCCCCTTACACTCTCTGTTATAAATTGATCATAAAGCATAAAGAAATCGAACTCCTTACCATTTAATTTTTTTGTCATAAAAGAAAATTTTCGTGGTGTTTTTTCAAGGTATAAAAGCTCCTAAAAGTTACCTATAATGCCTAATTTTAAAGAACAACGCTCTTTGAAAAAGCAGGCCTGTTAAGTGTTTGTGGAAAACCGGTTACTATCCCTTCGGGATGGCAATGCCCGGACGAGCTTTCAGCTCCGGAAGCAGCTATAGGTATGGATTTAATGGGAAGGAGAATGATAATGAAGTTAAGGGAGAAGGGAATCAGCAGGACTATGGGTTCAGAATATACGATACAAGAATAGGAAGATTTTTGGGTGTAGATCCCCTAACTTCAAAGTATCCATGGTATACACCATATCAATTTGCTGGTAATAAACCAATAAATAGTATTGATCTAGATGGTCTTGAAGAGTATGAAACAATCGATGCTTACAAAAAAGCAAAGGGTGATAAAGCTCTTAAGACAATGGATGGCTCGGATGGAGCATGGCTTGAATCAGATAGAAAAAACAAAACATCTGTTTGGACCAATGCAATGGTTGCAATTACTAAAAACAATTGGAGTGATAAATTAAGGGATAACTCTGAAAGGGGGGAGGATCCAACTGCACAAAGAAATGTGGGTTCAGCATTTGGAGTTGTTAGAGATTATTATTTATGGGCACAGGGGCAAATGGAATCAAGAGGATTTAAGAGTAAATGGGCCAAAGGGGCCTCTTACTTAGTTGATGAACTAGCAAGCACATATGAAGAAGGAACCTTTACAATGGGCGGAATTTACCCTAAAATGGGGCGTCTTCTTAGAGATTTAAATTTTGGTATAGCTGAATTTGCAGTTACAAAATTTAAATCTGTTCTTTTTGATGGGGAGATTGTTGGAAGTTCATATCTGGCATGGTATAAATGGGATAAAGCTTTTATTGAATGGGAGCAAGGCCCTGTAGCATTTAAAATTTATAGTGACTGGGAAGGGACAATAGGCTTAGATAATTTAAATGATTTGTCAAGAAAAGGCGGATGGTTTGCAGCTGCAAAAAGTTATAATTACTTCCCAAATTTTGCAACTTTTGATGGATTGAATGGCCAGGGAGATGCCTATCTTAATGACTCTAAAAGCCAATATGCCGTTTATCAAAGAACACAAATTCCACTATTTATGCTTTGGCCATCAACTCATAGTACAATGTCCGGGATAAAGTTAAATGAAAAGCAACAGAAAGAGATTAATAAAGCGAATGAAGGTATTAATAAATTCTATGAAGCAAATAAAATAAACTAATGAGACTACCATTTCTATTATTACTAATAGTACTCATTCTCTCAGGATGTTCCTCGAACACGTCTATTAAAGAAACAAGAAATATATATGATTCATTTTTTGAAAATAAAATTGAGGTTAGAGAGTATATTGATAAAAAAATAAAATCAATATATAAGGGTTCGTTTAAAATCACGCCTAAGAGAATTAAGAACGGAAAGTTAATCGGACTTATCAGGCCTGATGATAATTCAACTTATTATTTCTTTGTTTTTGATTTGAAAAAAAAAGATTTACAGTACTTAATTAAAAACCCTTTTACAGCTTTAAGGTACTATGAAATTGAGTATGACTACGATGAAAATAAAATATACGCCTACTCCCAACTTGGACTCAAAGGTCTTTTGTTTTTCGATTGTCTGAGGGGGAAGGTAGGGGAAATCAAAATATCCATCAACGAGTTTAAATCTGCTCCTGGAACAATAACTGTATTGGGTAATAAATTATTTTTTACACAATCACCCCTAGGTTCAATGGCATATAATACTACTGGCAATCAGTTTTTATCTTTAAGAAACAATCATGATAATACTATTAGTTATATTTATTCAGATATAGCATTCCCGGCTTCAGATAATTTAAATTTGGTCTCAGGCAAAAAAAATGATAAACAAATCTTGGCATATTTACTAGACTCCACATTTAAAGTGTTGAGAGAAATTAATTTAAAGGATGACAATGTAGCTTCTACTGGGAATTTTAAAATGATTAAATCTGATAGCGGCTATGTGATATTTAATAGGAGAGAATGCCTTTTTTATAATCAGAATGAACAACTATTGAAATGGGAAATAAAATATAAAAAAGATTTTCAGAATGCTATACTTATTGAGAAAAATAGTATTTTATTTTCTATTTCGGATTCAAATAGAAGTGAGATATTAAAAATTGACATAAGTACGGGTAATATAGTTTGGAGTAAATCATATCCAATATCAGCCTTTTATGCAAAGAATATAGGGGTAAGTCAAAGTAGTAAAACCATAATTATTAACTCTATTGATGCCATATCAGTGATTAATTATAATGGCCAACCTGTATTATTACCTTATAATATGCAATGGCATCAAAAGGATTTTAGTTTATTTCAAGATCAATTAAACAATGATACATATCTTTATTTAGGAGATGGCCTTTTTTATTGGTAAAAATTTTTATTTAAGGACAGGTTCTGAAAATTAATTTTACTTCCCCATCGCTGGTTTTTATGTAAATCTCTGGTAAACTTGTTTTCCAGTCATTTAGGCCCTTTACTCGAAAAATATAGTTCCCAAAATCGCTGTCATAACAACAGATATCCCATGTGCCGGTAATATTTGAATATTTTAAACTATCATTTGTAATTTTAAAAGTCATATTTTTATTGAGAGTCAATGTTCCTTCACCAATTCTTATTTTATTAAAGGATTCAGTTTTTTGCACATCAAGACAAAATACTTTTCCATAAATGCCTTTAAGAGTCTGCCTTTTCCCTGAGCAATTGCAGCCGCCAAAAACAACTGAGAAAATAATCAAAGAATGCAGTAGAAATATTTTTTTCATATGTTACCTTTTTTGCAAGTCTTCTTTAGTTCCTTGTAATTGAAAAATTTGTAAAATATTTGAATAAGGCTGCGCCTGATTGGAATTCGGGTTAGCCACAACAGACGGCATCCACTGGCCACCCGGCATATGCTTTGATAAATCTCCTGATGTTATTGAAGTTACATTATAGATTCTAAGTAGGATCTGATTTGAGTTTGTTACATTAATTGTAATATTAGCAGAGCCAACAAAATTTTCAGCACTAATTACTCTATCCTCTTTTATTAGTTTCTTTTGTGCAGAAAACCCAAAATCAATTTTAGCGTTCCACCCATCCTTTGAACCCGCTTCTTCCCAAGCCGATATAGCATCTTTTACAATTTGGGAACCCTTCATAAAATTAGAAACTTCACCATTTAATGAAAAAACATAGTTAATGGGGCCTGTGCCATTTATATAATGCCCAAGCATGAAGTTTACAAACCCTTTTTCACTTCCTTTAAACGTCCCCGTAAAGAGAAAATAGTTATTAGACTCTGTAAACTCATTCCATTTTACTCCTGATGGAGTACTTTTCATATTGAAAGGAGAAAAGCCTGGGTTTGTTGTATAAGTGCCTAATTTACTAATAGGTGCATGTTGGATATATAACTCATCACCACCACTCCAATAATAAGGCAGATCGGTAAAAAAAGTTGTATTTCTGTCAACAGGGGCATTAGTTGGCCTCTTTATTAATTTATACAGCTGATGATGCGAAAGAGGATCTGGCATCTTTGACAAATCGATTCCTGCATAAGGGTTTCTTGGTAGAGTATCTGTATCTCCGTTCTTATCAATAAACCAAATTGGATTATTACTGAAAGTAGAATATCCGCTTTGCCAGAATTTTTTTACTGGATCAATATTCCACCTCCTACCTATTCTTGCGTCATACTCCCAGTATTCAGCGGTATAAAAATTATCATTTAACTCATTGCTCTTCTCTTGTCCATTAAATCCATACCTATAGCTGCTTCCGGAGCTGAAAGCTCGTCCGGGCATTGCCATCCCGAAGGGATAGTAATCCCCGGACGTTACAATATCTGCTGAATAATAGCTCACCGTTGTGCCGTTACTGCTGTACTGGATCTTTTTGTCCGCCACTGTTACCAGCACATTGCCCAGGTGGTTGCTCAGCTCATAGATCTTTTCATTCCGGGTAAACACACTGATCAGGGCGGATCCATAACCCGCAGCCAGTGTCACTGTTTGGGTAGCCACGGTTAGTTGGGTGACCATCCCCGCCCGGCTACTGCCATAAATATGGTTTTCCAGTTGTACAATAGCGCCGACCGCAGGTTTCTCATATACACTCATCACGTTGCCGGAAGCATCCCGCACATAAATGGTCGTTTTCCCATTCGCTGTCTTCGTGATCCGGTTACCCGCCGCATCATAGGTATAACTGATCGTATTACCCCCTTTCACGATACTGCTGATCTTCCCATATACCGTCCAGTTAATAGCAGTAATACCTTCTGCCACATCTGTCTTCAGGTTACCAATAGCATCATAAGTATAATTGCTGGCATTGGCCTGGTGATCGATATCTTCTGTATAATTACCGGCAATGATATTGTCCGTCACCTGTTTCAGCTGGTTATTAGTACCATAATAGTTATAGACCAGGTCATCCATTTCCAGCGGTTTATTAGCAGTGGGGGCTCCCTTCCGGTTATAAGTAAGGATATTTCCGTTGGGATCATAACTGACCGCTTCCGCATAATCCGTTATAGAAATGGGTACCCACTGGTTGGCTGCACTCAACCCCTTGTACGCATTCATACTTACGATCCGGTTAAGCTGGTCATACCGGTAATTGTAAAATAGAGGCAGGGCATTGGTGCTTGCAACAGGTCCTTTCAGCAAACCTGCATTATTCACACTCATGGCTGCTATATTGCCATTGTACAGCGATTTGAAGGCTCCGTTATTAGGTCTGGCAAAAAGGATAGTATTATCAATAGGTTTATAATCCGTTTCTGCAGCACCGTCATCAAAATAATGCAGGCCAAACCCGTACACATCCCTTGCCACCACGCTGTTGGCACCGGCAGCAAGCCCATCCTGTCCTATATCATAGGTACCGTCACTAACCGTGGTTCCGTTTACCCCCTTTAACCAGCCTTGTATATTATATGCATAATCCATACCCTGCACCCGCAATTGCCCGACTTCTGTTCTGGCCAATGGTCCGTGTTTATAATAACCATACGCTGCATCCCTTTCCCAAACCAGTTTATCCCGGCTCGTCTCAGCACTAATGAGCCGGTTCTCCGCATCATAATTATACCGGTGATAGAAGGCATCCGGTTTGTCCGGTTGATAGCTCACCATATTCACTTTCCCGCTGACCAGGTCATATTTATAGGTCAGCATCTTAAACCGGTTATTAGTCCCATCCATTTCTGCCACCCCTTTATAATCCTGCAACAGGGTGTCCACGTTTCCGTGGATATCATAGGTAAAAAAGCTGGCACTGTACTGCATGGCATCCGTAGCCAGGTTTTTGGTAGCAGTATAACTAACCCGGTTCCGCAGGTTCTGTTGTTGCAGCAAGGGACTTAATCCCGGGCCATAAGGCAAATCATATACGGTATAAGTGATTTGCTCACGAATACCGCCTGTATTGAGTATCCAGTTGTTAAGTGCTGTGTTATCCTGGCTGATCGTTTGGGTCATGGCTGTACCCTGTGGTTTTTGTCCTACTTCGGTGATCCGGCCAAGATTATCATATAAAGTATAACTGTATTTGCCATCTATAGCTTGTTGAGCATTCCGGCTTACCACCAACCGGCCCAGCCTGTCGTACCAGAAATTAGAGGTATTGGCATCCGGTGAGTTTTGGGCAACCACACCACCCAAACTGTTATAGCGGTATTGTGTTACAAACTGGTGCGGTCTTGGGTTAAACACCCCATTGGCCCTGTCTGCTTTTACCTGGTTGGTATAGGTGCTGCTGAAATCAGGTCTTACCCCTTTGGGCGGCACCGTCTTCACCAAGCTGCCTGCCATATCATAATAATATAAAGTATAGTGATACTCTTTGTTGGAATAGTTCACGGTGAATTGCTCTATGTTCCGGGCCGCCATACATTTTGCCCGGTATAGTTCTTCAAAATTGGCCAGCAGGTATTCTACACGTTGCTGGTAAATTGTTTGCCCCAGTGCCGCTGCCATATTATAGATACGCTGGCAGGGAGGATTATTGACAAATACACCACCTGTATCGGTTAATAATTTGGTAGTACCACAAATAACATTCTGGGTGGCACCACCGTTGCTGGCATAATTCGCCAGGTTGCAGGCCGGTGTTGCCATAGCCGCAGCTTTGGCATAATCAGCCCAGTTATAACTGAAGCCGGTACGGTAATTAATAAACCGGCTGTACAGGTTGTTCTTATTGATCTCATCATCTGTAAGATTCGTACCCGTAAAAATCGGGCCTGCATTGTAGGGCGAATTGAACTGCGTTTTGAATTCACCGGTTAAAGCACTCAGGTCTGCACAGGACAGGCAACGGTTAGTGGCCACAAACCCACACTTCAGGAATTCCGGCAATGGCTGCGGAATAACTAATGGATATACTGTTACGGTAGTGGTATAAATAGTATTGCAGGTATAAACCGGGCACTGCACATAACAAGTACCTCCCGGGGGAATCTTGGCCACAGATCCATCCGTATTTTTTACCAATGTATCAACAGGTACTTTACTAACCGATATTAATTTATCATCAATCCCACTTGGAACCGGGGCCTCTTTGATAACAGCACCTGCCGGTACAGCAGACCTGTCCACCCAGCAGAGCGGAGGCGTGGTGCCACAAGTATAAGGAATAGAATAGTAAGAGGAGATATAACATTCCGTGGTAGACGTAGTTCTTACCAGCGAATCACATTTCCCAAATGAATTATACAAGGCCAGGGTTAATGTATCGCTGTATTTGTTCAGTAAGTATTGGTTGAAAGATGTGAAGGACGCCGGGTTATAACCGGCAGCGGAAGCCTCTGACTTCAGTTGTGTCATCCTGTTGCAGGTACAGGTATCGATCAGGGTTATTACATCTTTGGTAAGTTTCGGCCCCTTGCCATAAGGTTTTGGAAATTCTATGGTATATGGATTACAGAAATAATCCCTGCTGATACCATACTGCGTCAGCACCGTATTAATAACTTCTTCAAAGCTTCTTGGTGAGCCGTCATTAGGTGTAGTGGGTGCTACCGTAGAAGAACCATAAGGGTTGGCCGCATTACTTCCTTTGATACAAACAGTGACCATACCAGAAGTGATCTGGTTCAGTATCTGGTCTTTTTGTGCATGATTGGCAATGGCAGCGCATTGAAGCAGGGCTTGTTTCCATTGATTAATATAACCGTTACAACGGCCGTTGTATCCCTGGTTAACACTATCCTGTGGAATGGTGGGGGGCAGGTTAGGGTTAGAACCGGGTGATGGGAACCATGTCCATCCGTTCTGTGTTCCTTCCTGGGTGATGGTGGAAAACCTGAGCTTATATCCCTGGCTGATCAGGGTGGCATCATCTGCCAGTGGTTGCATAGCTACGATATAATCATTCACTTTCCTGTCCCGTTCAGCCGCATACAGTCCCTTAAACACCTTCCACATCTGGTCCTGGTCTGCAGTAGTAGTAACATCTGCAAAAGGAGGCACTTTTACACCCCCATTATTATAACAGCTCCATTGTGCGTTTTGATCCATGATCGTCTTACACTTCACATCCCCGCGGGCAATTTGCCACATGCTTAACCCCTGCTTATAATTAGAAGTGACCCAGGTAACCATACTGTCACGATAAGTACTGGTCGGGGCTATACTGAAGAAGGGATCATTATAAGGAGTAGCGGTAGTATTACCGGTAGTAATAATATACCCGTTGGCGTTAGCCTGTGCATAGCTTGAAATGCTGCTGAAAGTACTGATCCAGTTATAACTGTTGGTAAGATTGGCTTCGGCAAATGTTAACCGGTTGTACTCCGGGTGATGAGGTAACATCGCATTCGCCCAGCTATAGGTAAACAACTCAGAATACTGATCTGCTGTGGTACTGTTCAGCAATGCATATGGATCAGGAGCTCCTGATGGATGAATAGTTTCATCTCTTAAATTAAAGGCATTATAATAATAATTAAGTTGCTGGCTCGTATTCCACGGTTTTTTATAAAAGGGCTGAGTGGATGCATTGACCGTGGAGAAAATATCATATTTATTATACATGGATGTTCCCGTAGAAACCCTTCTGGCATACTGCCCGCTGTCCGGCATCATATCCGATAACATCAGCTGGCGTTTCAAGGCTAGTAATTGTGATACATTACTGCAAAGGCGGTTACAATTCTGGTACTCTGCAGCATAAGCCGTTCTGATCTCGTTTTCGATAGCATAAGATGCAGTCACTGCAGGATTGAGCCCGATTGATGTAAGATAGGTGGCTCTGAAACTTACTGAATCACCCAATGCTGTCAGGCAGGATTGACAGGTGGGAGGTGGAGTATTAGTACCACAACCTGATACACTCAGCATCACACTGTAAACAGAATCTATGATCTGCTGCTCCGTTTTACATAATGCCTTGGTCAGGTACAGGTCTTTATAGCTTTGTACAGAAGATTCACTGATTGTTAATGTTTTCCTGACAGAATAGGATCCCGGCGGTAACGTAAGCGTAAACTGGATATTATTAGATACAGCACCCGTTGTATCATTTTGAAACGCAGGAATGGCGGTATTGCAATTATCATCCGGCGACAGGCTGATATTATTGAATTTTTTTACAATGGGCGGCATATCACCGGATTCATCAGTTACAGATATCACCAGGTTATACATACAATCATAACAAATAGGTGTACTGCTGCAGGAAGAAAGCTGGAGTATTTCAGGGTTCAGCTGGTACTGGAAATTATAAACTGTTGTTGCAGGCACCAGTAAAGTATTGATGGACTCAATGCCATTCCCCTTGATAATATTGGAATTATTATTGAGCAGGTTACGGGTAATGGTAGAACCTGCCTGGTTAGGATAATGAGTGGCATTATTGATATTCAGGGCCACCAGGTTAGTAGGTGCATCCCCCGCCAGTGCCGTGGCGATGGTACGGCCATGCATATCTGTATAACTCACACTCATCTGCCCGTTGGCATCTTTCACCATGTTTTTGAAATAGTGGGTATAGTTACCTACCTCTGTTCCAAATAAACCATCCAGCTCTTCCTGTGAAGGGGAACCATAATAATATTTGGTCTCCCGGCCACTCCCCATCTTCATGGCACTGCCAACACCACTCTGTGACATGAGCCGCCCGGTGCCGTCTGGAGTATAGCGGGTAACAGTATATGGATAGCCTTCTGCATCGGGAATATTCTTATTGATCCCTGTTGCATGTTCCGGGTTAACAATGCTGTAATACCGGGAGGCCCCGGTACTCGTTAGCATAGCAGGTGTGATGCTGCTGGTGGAAGCAATAGGTTGCAGGTCAAAAAATTTAGCCGGGTCATCATTCATGGTCTGGTCTGCTTCTGCTGGTGATGGCCTGCTGAATAAGTTTAGTCCCTTGGTAAAAGTGATGACAGTATTAAGGGAGGGCGTTGGCAAAATTTGAATGGCCGGGCGCCCCTGCTCATCATAAAATGTTTCAGCAGAAACAATTGTATTATTTACATTCTCCTTGGTCACCGTTTGCCGGCTTCGCAATGAACCATCATAATACTCCATCACTGTTTTCATTTTCCCTTCTTCAGCAAAACTTGTCCTCACCTGCCAGTTCAGGTTATTATCATGGCCACTAAAATTATGCGACAGCACAGTTGACCAGGGTCCGTCAATTCTGTTCCCTGTATTTTTAAAACTAACTGCCCTTACCCTGTAGTAAACCTTACCCACACCATCATAATACAGGGGAATATTAAAACTGTTCTTGGATATGGGCAAGTCGATCCGGGTGGCATTATTCCTGAACAAAAGATCGTAATTCAATACACCATTCACATAATAAGTTGTAGCCACCTCATCTTCCAGCCAGGTCCATTCCAGTTGCGTACCATTATTACCTGCATTCGCTGGCCATGACCAGTTTACAAACAGGGCATCCGGTACACTTCCTGCTGAAGTAAAAGTCAGGGGAAGTATATTACTCCCAAGATCAGGGTAGCGGGTAATCCGCATTTCATTTTGTAAGGACAATACTTCACGGGTATCCAGGCTGCCCACCACCGGGGCCGTGATACTTAAAATGGTGATCTTTACATACGGAGCTCCTTCAAAACTGAAATAATTCTTCGCATTATACTTCGCTCCTTCATTTTTATTATAATCTACAGTAAAGGTTTGGGTATACTGATTAAAGGAGGAAGAAGATGTACCATAATCTATTCGCACCTGCACGGAAGCTGTAAAATTAGACGATATATATAAAGGCGTTTCCTCAATAACACTGAAGGTTATGATATTGCGTATCTTATCGGCTGGCAGAGTGCTGAATGAATGGGTAGCTGTATTATTAACAAACAATGGTTGTGAGTTGGCAGTGGCTACTGTTCCTGTCAGTCTCGAATAATAAACCGACTCGATACCCTCATCGCCGGCAGCTGCTGCCGGATTCCCGAGAAATGACAGTACTAAGAAAATTCCACATAAGCATCCCTTACCGGCTAAAGAAAATAGCAGCCTGTGTTTATTAGCGGGTTGAACTGCAATTTTTTTTGTCATTTTTTTCATAAGCATAAGCTCATAGTTTAATGGGCTGTTCTGATTATTCTATTGTTCCTGTGAAAGCATATAGTGTTCAAACTTCACAACGGGTATAAAATTCCCTTCGCCGTTTTTCATAATCCTGTCATGGATCGTAACCGGTATTGTGGCTACTGCGGTTTGCTCAATCTTATTATATGTGAATTTTGTTACGAGTTCTTTGATTAGGAAATAGCTGTTCTCCAGCAACAATAACTTCCCTTCAAATTCCTCCTGCGTTTTAAACGAATAATACTGCACTGAATCAAGCAAAACCAGGTTACGCTTGGTGGTCAGGACCTGTCGTGGTTGTTTTTCTTTACTATCGTACTGTAATTCGATGGTTTCCTTGGGTAACGAAGTTCCGTACAAAGGCATCCGGCTCTCCAGCAAAATGAGCCCGGTTCCTTTTGATAACGGGCTAGCTGTAGCTTTATATTTTGCTCCCAGGTTTTTAATAGATGAATCCGGCAAAGGTGCCCCAAGGATACTTTTCATTTTTTCAAGTACTGGTGAAGCATTGATATAGAGAATCATCTGTTTTAACTTATTACTTACCAGCAGTGCCATGGAATCATTGACCACCTGTTCAAATTCACCAAACCGGACATACGATTGTTTTTCCTGCAGGTAAAATTCACCCTGTACATGAAGCGTATCATTCTCTCCGGTCACAAAATTGCTATGGGTCTCCATCTCGAGGTTAACGTATAACGGTATTTGTTTATACCGGCTGCTGATGCTGATAAACTCTTTTAAAATTGCAAGAGAATCTTTCTTCTGTGCAAACAGGAAAACAGGCAGGTTGCTCGTCATAAAAACAGCAAGTACTAGATATAGTCTCATTTTTATCGTATTCATCGGGGTAACTATTGAATGTTTCTGATATTTTTTTGCTTGGCACTCCTGCTTTCCGTTACCGTCTTCACCCCCTCTTTGGTTTCAATCTTTGTCCTGATCAGGGTACCCTCTTCGTCGTATTCATAATAGCTGGCATAGTTATTTGCATCTAACTCTGCCTTCAGGCGTAGATTCACCGGGTCATACACATAACTTTTCATATTCGAGTTAAAAGGATGTATTCTTATATCATCAAAATATATGGGCTGACCAGTATTGTTATCAAGCCGGAGTGTCATTTGAGTGGCATCGGCGGGTGCCGTAAAATATCCCTCGTATCGCTGCCAGCCTTCTATAACAGGACCTGATGGGCTGATCGTTACATTCTGAGCCCCCCCATTATTGAATGATATATTGGCCTGGTTGGAATTAGAACAGCTTCCGTTGGCACTGCAGTTATCTTTTACCCAGGCGCTAAATACCATCTTCTTATTAACCGGAACAGAGAACGTGGGGTTTTGCATTGTCGTGGTAGCAGCAATGGGTTTTGTATACGTACAGGTGGTAAAGGGCGAGTAATTCTTATAAAAAATCACCGCATCAGATAAAGACACCGGCCAGCGGGCTTCTGTAAAGTTGAACCGGTCTTCCGGGAAAAATTGTTGCCCACTTCCCCCGTAATTACAACTGGGATAGCCCGGATTGCCACAGGTATAGGAATAACTCGCAAAGAAGGTCAGGTATAATTTATAGACCCCTTTGGGCAAACACATTTTGATCAGTTTTTGTTTGCCGCTTGATGATACCGAATTGCCAACTACTTCATAAGGAAAACCCGTTCCATTAATATCCGTAATATAGATAGAAGAAATATCCGGGTGGCTCATTGGCGTGTTGGGGTAAACATTTTGCACCCAGGCATTCGTTGAAAGAGCTGAAAATATATATGTACCTGTTCGTTTTATTTCAAAATATTGTTCAGTATTGGTATAATAACTATAATAAACAGATGAACTCTGCGTGGTCCTGTAGGGCAACAGGTTCCAGAATAACCCGCCTGTAATTGAACTGCTGGAAGTGGTACCGGAAGGCCAGAAAATTGTAGCAGCAGCAGGAGAAGAATAAGTGATATTACCTCCATAGGCCCCGGTCAGGGATTCAACATTACCACTTCCTCCTGTTGTTATCGAATAACTGCCATCGTCATACTCCCCAATTGGGAAATTTATGGAAGTAGAAGCATTACTGTTCACCTGTAGCATTTTACTACCACTGTGTGCGCTAATTCCCGTTACTTGTGTTTCAGCAAACTGGCTGTTAGATAAACCGCTCCAGTCTGTATGTTTTTTTGCACACAAATTAGACGCAGCTGCATTCAGTGTCTCATCATACGTAACATCTTCAAATCCTTCATAAAACATTTCAAAATTGCGGCTGTTACTGGCAATGGCCACCGGGGTGGTCTTATTAAAACCATACTGAGCCGAAGTATAAATACCTAACGCATCCTTTGTTTCTAACTCCAATCCCTTGCTGTTATACCGGGTGGCTTGTGTATTCCAAACCCATTTGGTACTGGCAACATCGGGTACAAGATTATTAGAGGCATTAAAATTCCAATAAGTAAAAAACCCGCTGAGGAACCCGTTTTGCGGAAGGTTGGTTGCAGCAGTTGGGTTAGTTTCGGCCCGGTCTCCATAAAATACCATGTTCCGGTAGCCACGGAAAGTACCCAATAACCCTTTCCGGTAAGGATTGATATTTTTTTCAAGATAACCTGTGCAATTAACAACTTCTACCAGGCCGGTACAATCATCTTTCCCAAAGAAAACATCATCGATTGCAAAATCATTACCGGTGGAAGTGGTACTTAAAGTTTTAAGGGTCAGGGTAGCACTGGTATTACTTCCAGAATTCCAGGTTCTGATAAATTGGTACCAGGTACAGGTTGTAGAAGTTAGTTGCAGGTTCTGCCCGATCATTTCACTATTCACATTCATCTGCAGGTAAGCAGGATTGGAGGGGTAAACTGTACTTGCCCATAACCTGAATACATAATTCGTATTCGGTTCAACCGTTATGGTTTGTTGCCATACAGTGGTATGTTGGGTAAGAGACCCATTCACAACCATCATATTACCCGTTCCTGATGTGTGGTCAGGACAGGTAGTAAAATCCAGGTTCCAGTTATGCGGGTTATTGATCACATGATACTTACCCTCATTACCTCCCTGGTGTTGTGTGGGATAATAGGTATAACCACTGGTAAACCCTGTATTACCCAGTGAAAAATCGCCATTCGTAACAAGGTTGGTTCCACCACTGGGAGTTGTTAACGCATACTTATAAAAAACATCATTATCGGTTTGCCATTTCTCTTTGTATTCTACAGCGGAAGCATTAATTACTTTGCTATTAGTAGTATATACCAGTTTATGAGTGACTGGATCAACCGGATTGGTCATTAAAGTAACGGAAGCAACAGGAGCTCCAACAACATTTCGTTTACCACTGCGTATGATTCTGAATTTTACTCCTGTTCGGCTGTAAAGCTTTCCTTTCTTATCTATAAAAACATAATCAGGGTTGGTATTCGTTAACGAACCGGTATTCTTATTCAGGTCCAACACCCATACGATCCTGTCAGCAGGAGAGGATACAGTAGCAGGGTCACAACCCGCAGATGAGCCCACGTCCATGATAAATAACTCGTCGCCACTTTCAAAGATGCCCGCAGGAACATTACCACTCACTATTCTACCATCATTGAAGCTCACATTTGAATACACAGCATCAATATTCTTATAAGCAAGCCCCATACCGCTATAAGCCCAGTAAGCCGGGTAGCTAACGGAGTAGATGGGTTTATCAAACTCATTATTCGTTCTGTTCACGATCACACTCCCGGTTTCTGCATCATACACCAGGTTCTTGGTAGATACCTGGCTTCCTTTATCAATCACCACCACACTGTCTAACACTCCATGATAACTGATCAGCTTGGTAGTCGTTACCGCCCGGTAGGTATTTTCACTGTTCCCGGCCACGGGCCATATAAAGGGCAGCCAAATCGGTAATAACACGGGAAACAGGTCCACCTGTGCCTGTACTTCCAGGCTACTGCCTTTTACAGAAAATTCACGGGTATCCGTCATCAGCTCAATATCAATACCCATATTCCCTTGCTTCACTTCGCCACCCAATGACTGGTGGGCAAAATCAAATTTCTCGTTGAGCCCGTTAGCACCTGTATTCCTGTAAAAATTCTGCGTGAAATTGATACGGGTCATAGAATCATTCTCCGGGTAAGAGGACTGTGATTTTATCTTACCATGCATATCATTAGTCGCTACTATAAATCCTTGTGATAAAGCCCGGCTGTCAAAAGCATACTTATAGAAAAATGCCAGCAGCGAAGACCGGTGATCCTGTTTATCAGAACCAGGATCAATGGATGTATGGTTGTAGTAAACAGGAAAATCCTTCGCCGTATAAAACTCCGTCACCTGTTTACCAATACCTGACCTTGATTTTTTAGAAGGATCCGGATTCTTCTTAATAGAACGAACCGTTACCTTGCTATAACCCACAACAGGTGATGGGAAAAAAGCATCCAGTACCGGCATCTCAATAGCACCGTATGAAGTAGGGCCTAACGGCAGTTTATTCGCAACCTGTACGATTGTTTGAAATGGATTCTCTTCACCGCCAATAGAAGGTTCATAAGAGGCGACACCACTGCTGATGATTCGTTCAACACCATTAAAAACTTCCTTAGTCGTATAATCATATTCCTGGCCGTAAACGGAAGTGTACAACTGGTTTTGATTCATCTCTTTCCAGTTATCTTTCAGCACCACTGATTTCACCCTGCTCCCACCACCATATTTAAACCCGTCCGGATCATTCAACCGCACAAAAGATTTATTTACTAATGCAGTCTTTGCTTTAGGGACTTCTGTTAAAGTTCCCTGGCGCAATACCGTTACAGGATCTTTCAACTGGCTGCCCAGGTTGACAAACATATCCAGCAAAACACCAAAAGCATCGAGTAACGATCCGCCCGACATATCTGCCCCCTTGAATGCCTGCCCCGGCAACTGCTCTCTTAAATACTCAATCGCCGTTAACGACAAAGGACCTATTTCATTATTAACTTTATTCAGCCTTACCCAGATAATAGAAGAATTATAAACCCCATAATCGGCAACGGTGGCGTATGAAGGAATATATTCTTCTATTCCTTTTGGCATCATAACCGCAAGTTTAAACGCCAGCTGGCTTTGACCTTTCAGGTATTTATTATATACATCCGCAGGCGTGCTGCAGGGCGAAGGCACTTTGATAAATACATAGTCATTCTCCGTAATAGCCCCGCCCCCCTGGTTTTGATAAAGCGTACTCATTATAGTACCGGAAGTGTTCCCAAATCCGGCTATTTCCATCATCGCACTGGCCCGCTTGTTTTGGACATAGGCATAATCATCGCTTTCATAAGTAACTTCTATCTGCCCGCCCGATGGTAATAGTACTTTTTTAAGTGCCCATGCCGATGCATTTTGATCAATAGGATGGTTACTCTTATCCTGGAGAGAATAAGGATACAAACTGTTGCGCATTCCTGAGGGGTTCGCTGTATCAGGTTTATAAGTGCCCCAACGATCAGCCGAGCTGAAAGCATACACAGGATTATCACCCGTTGAAGCACCATAAGAAAATGCATATTTGTTTTTGTTGGCACGGGCCTGCCCGTTATACGTAAACCAGATGCTGTCCAGTGTAAGCTTGCCACTGCCCGACAGGTTATCAGGTGTCCCCTGGCATAATGTATAGCTGTAGCCAAAGTTGACGGTCTTTATTGGTTTTGCATACACAAGTCCGTTCTTCTTCAGGTCTGCTTTACTGTACAGGTCAATTTTTTTGAGTCGTTTGGAGGAATTATCAGCAGCATTCACCCCGTTATATTCTGTAGTCGCTCCCTTTCCATCGGTCCTGTCCTCCAGTGTAAAAAATGCAATCATGGTTTTTGATTCGATTGACTGCAGGTACCATGACTCCCGTTCACCATAGGATACAATTCCTTTATCATCTTTGGTCTCTGATCTGTTGCCCTGGTTAAAATTGGCCAGGAAACCTGAACTCAGCGGCGTTCTCCATTTATGATTAGCCCATTGACCTCCTTGTTTGATCCGGGTATAATTAAATTTTACAGCACCACCCAGGTCATCCTCTGTAATCCCATCTCCATTTACATCCACATAGTCCGGCGACAATAAACCACTCAGTAAATAAGAATGTGCAAATGCAGGAGTTTGTGTTATCTGAACAAACCCGTCCTTGCTGGCCCCATCCTGTACTTGCGGGGAATTTGCCGTGGCTTCCTGTTGTGAAAACGTAACAAGGTCTTTTGAGGTTTCTGTACTGGCTGCTACAGTAAAACTCAGGTCTTTTTGAACAACATTATAAACAGGAATACCATACACATATCTCTTGCCATCCGCTTCAGTAACATTCACCTGCGAGATATGATGTTTCTTCCGGTATTCACTGACCCGGCTGATACTATCGTATTTCAGTTTATAATTCGCATCTAAAAAAGTAGTGGCATCATAACTCTTGATCATCGTATCCAGCCCTGCCTTTGATGCTTCTTCTGCGGTCAGGAAACTCACCACCTGTGTTCTTTTCTTCCGGTCAGTAGTACCCGTACTTTTCTGAATACTTGTTTCACCAATAAATGATCCCGAAGATGTAAACCGTTCTAAAACCGGTTCGATGGTGGGGAAGGTTCCTGTTCCACCCAGTTTAAACCGGACCATATCTGTACCTCCGATACTGTCAAACTGGTTAGGGTTTAAAACACTCGACTCACCGGGACTTCTCAGGTACACATTTTCTTTATCCCCCGCAGCGCTGGAAAAACCAGTGACGTTGCGAAGCTTATTACCATTTGTCCACTCCCCAATAGTAGATGGCGTTTTTACAATATTGACATTAGCACCATAATGACCGGGAATACCGATATCACCACCAATACTCAGGCTTTTATCTTTGGAGCCGGTAAAATTATCCCTTACATAACCCATATCATTTCGGTAAGCCCTGATACTGCCCCCTGTTCCCTCCCCCTGTATGGAAAAAACATCGTAAGAATATTGAGGCGCTGAAATAATGGGTGTTTTAGCAGTTACTTCATTATCATTGAACCGGGTAAAATCCATAACAGCAGCCCTGTTATTCACCGCATTTTGATAATACAAATAACCCACCATCGGTTTTCTTTGCAGCGTATCATACTTCGTAATTTCAGCTTTCTGGGAATACACTTCTATCTCCCCCGATCCGTACACTCCAAAAATGCCGCCACCTACCTGGAAATGACCGGCCCAGGCTTCATTGGTGACCACGGCCCGCATAGAAGGAATATAACTGGGCTTGGCAAAGCTGATGGAAGAAGATAACCGAAAACTATTTGTAGACGAGTAGGACTTTTTGGTATATCCCATATATGACCCGTCATTATCAAAGTAAACTTTATAAACATCCTGGCTCCTGTTAAAACTGATTTGATCTGTTATTTGCAAAGCCTTGATCCCATTCCTTGAATTATAACTCGTGGATAAAGACAACCCGTTTGAAATACTCTTGTTTCTGGCAAAATAAGATCCGGTTAATGAAACACTGGGTGATAAGGTTAACCCGTATCGTGAACTCAGGTTTGCTCCCACAGATGCTCCTATTTTAAGTTGAAGAGAAGTATCTGCACTTTTTTCAGAAAGTACTTTGGCAGGAAGCTTTACAGCTGCTCCTCCCTTGATACCAAAATCAACAGCCGGCCCTAAATAATTATTGTAAGATATCCCCAGGCTGGCTCCCACAGAAACCGAAAGCCAGTCCGGCATTTCCTTGATGCCCGCTATCTCTAAATCTCCGGCTACATTAAAACCCCAGGTTTTATTGGGTTTCATCCGTTGTATTTGTGTCAATGTATCTTCACCGTTGAAATCATCGGGAACTCCCCGCATATTCCGGTTCACATTCCCGGGGTTAATATTCCAGCCCAATCCAACCCAACTGGCTTCCTGTTCCATTCCTATATTACCATCATAAAAAATATTGACCGGGTAGCCACCCACATCCAGCAACGGAATATTATAACTGAAATCACCGGTAAATAGATTCACCATATTATCTGTACCGGCTGGTTTGAAAGAAGACATCTCGGGCTGACTGGGCCCGTCAATATCCACCTTATCAAGGGTAATGATTTTTTCTTTTTGGGCAGGTTCCGTTTTTATAACCGGTGAAGCGCTATTTTTTTCTGTTCCCGGGCGAATTCCGGAAGCCTCCGTAGAAACTGAATAACCGGTGGAACGGTAATTTCGTACAGCATTCCCCGTAACTATGCCATTCCCGCTTGCAGAAGAAGGAATAACAATACTCAGGTAAAAAATAAATATAAAAACATAAGCTACTTGCTTCCGGTACCTGGATGCTAACAATTGGATCATAGGTGAGCAGTTGAATGAGTTTGATTATTTGATACTGAATCGTGTAGTGTATTTGTTTTTTTGCATATCCGTAATTTCCACCTGGTATGTTTTACCAGACTCAAACTGATGGTTCAGTTGAAGCCGAAGGAAATTATCCCCATAAAGGATTTTTTGTTTTACCACCTGCACCTTCTGCCCGTCAACTGTAAAAATTTTTACCGCTGCTTCATGCTCTTTATCAAAAGAATAATATTTGATAAGTAACTCCTTCTCCTCAACAATTCCGGTTCCGGGATTATCATTACTGTTTTTCAATAATAAATAACTGCTGCCTGCAGTACCAGGATCTGTTACCACCGGTTTCTCGATCACAAAAGACCATACTTCTGTTTGAGCTGCGTAGTTGAATCCGTTTCTTGCAGTAACCCGCCACGCATATGGCTGACCTGTCTTTAAGACTGAAAAAGAAGAGGGAAGTATTTCAAAGGGCCTTGCCAGGTTATGATTCGCATAAACAGGTGTGTTGTATAAGACGGCTTCTGTGGGTGACTGACCGGGCATTATTTCCGTTACAACCAGTTCATAATTCAAATCACTGAACATTTCCGTAGGTGCTGGTGGCAACCAGGAAAACTGCGGGTAATTGGTTTGTAATATGGCCCTGTCAAAAGGGGTATTCAAAAGAGGTGGTGACAATGGATTGACAGAGACCCGGACACATTCATCCCCCAAAGGTTCCTGTCCTTTCAGCGTTTTTTTAATTACCCTGTAAAAGGCTACATAAGAACCAAGAGGTATATAATTTCCATTCAGCTCAGATGACAGAAAATTATACTGCACCGGCTGTACATCTTTAATATTAAAAACTTTTACCCCTTTACTTAAAACAAAAGTCCGGCTCCCGGCGGATAATACAGTTTGCCCGGTCACCGCATCCTGCAGGTCAAGTGAAATAGTTGCTTCATTGACTTCCGCAACATTATTAACAACTACGAGATTCCAAAGCTGGTCCTTCTGGACCATGCCCCCTGCCGGTAATTGTACATTAACAACAACCTGTGCTTTTGCAATAATTGGCAAAAAAGCCAGGGTAATAGCAATAATTTTTTTCCTCATATCAGAAATATTTAATCCATGACACTCTGCCAACTTCCACCGGAAAAAGTGTTTGTTGTATCGTTGGCAAAAATGATTTTTCATATTGTAACTGTAATATGCCAAGTCGCTTTATCTCCGCCATCAGTTGAACACCACCACCCCAGTATTCTCCCCCGCCATTTATCTTATTGTATTTTAATCCGGCCCCGATCCTGAATACCCTTTCTGCAGAATACTCAACATTGTTCTCAATACTGTAAAATTTTAATTCCTGCTGATCAGTATAAATAAAACTTCCTTGAAGTTGTATGTTTTTTAATACCACTGAATGCGAGGCCACATAGTTGATCCCGCTATAGTTGATAAACCCGGAGTCGGTTCCCTTATTAGAATACGAATTATATATTGCCGATGACACCATTCGTACTCCAAAAAGTTTATACGTATGAATCACTGTACCATTCAGGATATAATAAACATTTTCCCTTACCCGGTCCCTGTCGATAATATACAGTTGAGACCCCGGGTAATATCCTGCACTCACCGATGGCCATTTAGGTATACGTACCTGTACCTGTGCACTTTTAAAGACAGTACTTGTTTTAAAAGTTTTCTCCGTCAAAGGATTGACAAAATCATTCCGGCGTAATGCCATATGGATAGTGATCTTATCTTTGGCAAATGCCTGTTCGGCCTTCAGCATCCAGGCTGTTTGATCCGTATTATAACTGAACAGGCTGAAAGATTGAAAATGCTCTCCCGTTTTTCTGAAAAATCCCTTTAGTGTGGTTTTCGTCTCCGGGATCCTTGTTTGTCCTTTTATACTTACCCCCAGGTTGGACTTATCGGAAAACCGGAAAAGACTTTCTAATCCTTTATTATCAGTATACCGCCCCGTAACAGGTACGGTCGTTTTCGCCATCTCCATAGTTATACCCGTCCATTCATCTTTTTTTACAATCGCTTCAAAAGAATATCCTGTAACCGGGAAATGACTACGTATGGTATCCGATAATACACCCCCGTAATTCGACTTGCGCCCGGTAAACAAAGAAAAAATAATCGCTTTCTTATCCTTATCCCCCCAACCAAATCTTCCTATAAAAAGATGCTGGTTGGAAGACCTTGCATTCTTACCAAAAAAATCACGGAACCCATAATCAATTTTACCGGCAGCAAGCGCTGCATAAATCCTGGGATTATATTCTGCATTCACTCCCGTCAGGGAAACATTGCTAACGGTTAATTCGGAATAATTTAAAACCGAACGCCCTACACCAGCAGTTTTAAGATCTGCCAGTAGCTTTCCGAACCCCCTTTTTTTCTCCCCGGCTCCATTTTCCTCGGCCAGTCGGTTCAATTCCTGCACAGTAGTAGCCTTATACAACTTCTTCCTGATGACTGCTGCAGAACGGGCAATATCATTTTTTACACTATCGATAAAAGTCGTAAGCCTCGTTATACTATTTGCTAGCGAATCAAGCTCCCTTTTCGCCTTAACAGTTATCGCCCCCGTACCGGCCCCCTGTATATCCTTCTCTGAAAAATCGGAATACTTGGAGTTAACAGTTTGTCTGAAATATTCCTTTTCTCTTTCTTCAATCAGTCGCTGCGATAAACCATCACTGTTCAATTTATCTTTAACTGCTTCATACTTATTAAGCAATTTCTCCAGCGCCTTTTCCGCAATGTCAAGATCGGGTCTTCGTTGTATTGCTGATAATACTTTATTTCCGATCTGTTGCCTGAGCAGATTTTCATACTCTTTGCTGTCAAACCGTAATCCTCCGTCAACAAAATTTCTGAAAAAGGGTGAATTACTTTCTCTGACAAGAAAATTAAGATGTACCGGGTACCCATTTTTTAAAATAACATGGAGAGAAGCCCGCAGGCTATGCTGACGGAAATCTTTTTGATAATAAGGAGTGTCAGCAAAGGATCTGTATAAAAAATCATATTGCACACTCCCGTGTATGCTGATGAATCTTGGTGCCGGAATTTTGCCCGCAACAGGAACAGCTGGCTCCCTGCCAGTATAAATTTTAACCTGTAAGGGTTTGCAGATGCCACTGTAGATCCATGTGGTGTCATTTCTCTTATAAGTTCTTGGATTAATATCAGCTACCCTGTTCTGATGAACAGAAGAAGCAGTGTCAGCACGGGCTGGTGATTGTGCAACCAGTCCTGCATGATAAAATAATGCAGCTATACAACATATATGCCTGCTGGCAAGTCGCATAAGCAATTAATTTGTTTAATTCTTGTTTAGAAATAAACCTGTCATATCATTTAGGCATAGAAATATTTTCTACCTGCATCCTACTACCCTGCAGGAGGTAAAATCAAATCATTGAAGACAAAAAGTATCACACTGGATCTTTCAATCTCACTCAGAATAAATAAATGGTTCTAAAATTTGCTACTAAAATCAGGAGAGGTGGCTCAATTCGGGGTTTTCACCAACGGATATACAAGTATAATAATAATATTAAATCAATAAAATAAATTATCTGTTATTAAGTGTTTTTGCTTACTGAAATTATTATCATGTTAACTGAATATAGCCATTGTATTATTTAATTAATAATTCCGTTCAGCGCTAAGAAAATAAAATTCCACGTAACAGGAAATACAAAAAAATATTTAGCCGAATATATCTTTTATTAGCAACTAAATACTTGTATAAAATTTATTCATTAGCCTGGTAATTCATTCCGGTATCTGCCTGAATAAACTTTTTTATTCCTTTCCGGTACCAACGGCACTCACTTTTCACTTTCGATTTTCCACCTTCTATTCTCCATTCATCTCCCCGCTTACTCCATAGTTAAAGCATACCAAAGGCATGGATACTGTATGAAGAATGTATGAAATCACATTATGTTAAGTAGTTCATCCCGCCAGCCCTGTTCCCTTTCATAATTCAGCACTTTAAGTGCAAACCAGGGAAACCGTTGTTTACCCCTCAAAACTTTAGCTGGATAAGAAATACGGCCACCCCTGCAGCAAAACCAATAAGCGCCAGCCAGCTTATTTTTTTCAGGTACCAGACAAAATCAATGTTTTGAATACCCATCACCGCTACCCCTGCTGCCGACCCTATGATGATAGCACTGCCGCCTGTTCCGGTTGTCAATGCTAAAAACTCCCAAAAAGGATGATCTGTGGGATAAGCGGATAAATCATACATACCCTGGGATGCGGCCACCAGGGGAACATTATCAACAATGGCAGATATAAGCCCCAGCGTTATGCCGATTAAATAATCGTTTTGAAAGGTATTATTTAATACCAGCGCCAGTTCTTTTAACACACCGATTGATTGCAGGGCAGATACAGCTAATAATATCCCGAGAAAAAATAAAATACTCGGGCTGTCTACCTTTTGCAATGCCCTCGCTACGGTGAATTTTTCTGCAAGCTCCGGCTCCTTGCTCTTATGCATAACGGTGGTAATCACCCACATCAGCCCTAACGCAAGTAGCATTCCCATAAAGGGAGGCAAGTGGGTGATTGTTTTAAATATGGGAACAAAAATCAGGAAGCCAACCCCTGCTGCTAGGATGATTTGCCCGTCCTTCTTTTCCTTAACCGACCTGGCCGAATGAAGAGGAACACTAAAAGTGGAACGCTTAAAGCGGTAACCGATAAGTAAAGCAGGTAAAAGACAAACCGCCATGCTGGGCAAGATCAGTTGCTTAATAATATTCAATGCCGTAATCTGTCCGCCTATCCACAGCATGGTAGTGGTTACATCTCCCAGTGGCGACCAGGCACCGCCGGCATTCGCCGCAATCACTATCATTCCGCAAAACCAGAGCTTGTCTTCCTTATCCGTTAACAGCTTTGAAACCAATGAAGCCATCACGATAGCCGTGGTCAGGTTATCTAACAAAGCGGAAAGAAAAAAAGTAATGATGGCAATGGTATAAAGTAGTTTTCTTTTGCTGGTGGTTCTGATCTTTTGGGTAACTATATCAAACCCGTTATGGGTATCTATGATCTCCACAATCGTCATAGCACCGAGTAAAAAAAAGAGTATGGAAGCTATCTCGGCC
>JAEUVP010000054.1 GCA_016786805.1 Chitinophagaceae bacterium
CCTAATATTCCCCTTGACGATATTTTCAAAATTGAAGGATCAGCGAGTGGCCAGGCCCAGCGTGGAAACCTGGTGGTTACTTGGGAATCCAATGTAATTGAGCCTCTTATCAAGCGTTTCGTATGTCGCTGGATAGTGAAAGGCACTATTAAAACGGTGAGAAGGAATGCGAATGCCAATAGTCCCTGGGTGGCTATTTTGAATTTCGGAAATGGTAATTGCGACAACCAGGCCGTCATTACCATCAACGGAGTTTCGCATCAAATTACTTTGCGGTAATTAAAAAATTATTATACCTTTAAACCAGTTTTCATAGGGTACGGATTAAAAACGGGCCAGGGTTTCTACCCAGGCCCTAACTTTTTTATAGCCTTCCGGCCTCTTTGCAATCAAAGAGCTACAAATTGAATTTATCATTCAATCGTTTCTACCCTTCTAATTTTTGGAAACGATATCCTTTTTCGGAAAAAAGCGAAACAAATAACGGCAGTGCATGCCGCAATAATGGCAACGCCTTTTCACTATCATGAAAAACGATAATGGAACCCGGTTCAGCATTCAGCACTACATTTTCCAAACATTTTTCTTTTGAAAGGGAGGTATCAAAATCCCCACTTAATACCGTCCACATGATTATTTTGGGATCTGCCTGTTTCATCGCATGCTGAATATTCTTTGCCTGGAATCGTTTGATCCTTCCATAAGGCGGACGAAACAGGCGGGAGTCAATATATTTTGATGCTTCGGCAATATCTTCCAGGTACACCTTATCCTCCGTCTTCCAGCCATTCAAATGATGCTGGGTATGATTTCCCACTGCATGATCTTCTTCTAATATCCGTTTATAGATGTCAGGGTAAGCGATCACATTCTTACCAATGCAAAAAAAAGTAGCTTTTGCATTGTATTTTTTCAACTCATCGAGTACAAAAGGAGTAGCAACAGGATGTGGTCCGTCATCAAATGTAAGGTAAATGATCTTTTCTTTTGTATCAACACCCCATGTATAAGAAGGCCAGAGCTTCTTCACGATCCAGGGTGTTTTAACCAAATACTTCATAACAGGCACAAGTTACAGCAAAGAGAAACAAAGGCAACTAACATGACCTTGTACACAGAGCTATTATCTTTGCAGCCTATGAGTAAAAGAGTCAGGGTACGATTTGCACCCAGCCCCACCGGCGGGCTTCACCTGGGTGGTGTAAGAACGGTGTTATACAATTACCTGTTTGCAAAACATCACGGGGGAGAATTCATCCTTCGTATAGAAGATACCGACCAGTCCCGTTATGTGGCCGGGGCGGAAGACTATATTTTTAAGTGCCTGAAATGGGCCGGGCTTGAACCGGATGAAAGTCCGCTGCATGGCGGGCAATTTGGTCCATATCGCCAGAGTGAAAGAAAAGCAACCTACCGCCAGTATGCAGAACAGTTGATAAAAGAGGGTCATGCTTATTATGCGTTTGACACCCCGGAAGAGCTTGAAAAAATGAGGCTGGATTTTAAAACAGAACAGAATCCTGCTCCTCAATACGATCGTTCCGTTCGCCTGCAAATGCGCAACTCACTGACATTAGCCGCTGATGAAGTAAAAAAACTACTTGGCGAAGGAACACGGCATGTCATTCGTATCAAAATGCCGGATGCGCATGAAACGGTAACCTTTACTGATATGATCAGGGGTGAGGTAAGCTTTGATACAGCTGTGGTGGATGATAAAGTATTATTGAAAGCAGATGGTATGCCGACCTATCACCTTGCGGTGGTGGTAGATGATCACCTGATGAAGATCACCCATGCTTTCCGCGGGGAAGAGTGGTTGCCCTCTGCACCAGTGCATGTGCTGCTATGGAAATATTTGTTTGGACTTGAACAGATGCCCCAATGGGCACACCTGCCGTTGATATTAGGGCCCAATGGAAAATTAAGTAAACGGGATGGTGCCAAATATGGCTTCCCGGTGTTCGCTATGAACTGGACCGATCCTAAAACCAATGAATTAACAGAAGGATTTAAAGAGAAAGGATTCTTACCCGAAGCTTTTATTAACCTGCTGGCCTTACTGGGCTGGAATGATGGTACCGAACAGGAAGTATTTACCAAAGAGGAGCTGGTTGCCAAATTCTCCATGGAAAGAGTGCACAGTGGCGGGGCGAAGTTCGATTATGAAAAAGCGAAATGGTTCAACCATGAATGGATAAAGAAGTCCGGAGCCGGAAGCCTGGTGCCGGAAGTCAAGACCTTGTTAGCTGGAAAGGGAATTAACATTACTGACGATGCGTTACTGACTAAAGTAATCGAACTGGTCAAAGAAAGATGTACACTGCTCACTGATTTTTATGAGCAATCCGCTTTCTTCTTTGCCACACCAGCACAATATGATATCGCAGCGGTGAAACCAAAATGGAATGCCGCTAAACAATTGTTCTTTGCCGAACTGATCCGCAACTATGAACTGGCCACTGACTGGAATGCAACAGTTTTAGAAAATAACTTTAAAGAGATCGCAGCTGTCAACGAATTAAAACCCGGCGAGCTGATGCTGCCTTTCCGTATCATGCTGGTAGGAGGAAAATTCGGACCCGGTGTTTTTGATATTGCCACCCTCATTGGAAAAGAAGAGACCATCACAAGGATCAGTAAAGCTCTTGCAGCATTCAACAGCTGAGAAAATCAGTTGATTTCATTTTCAGTTGTATCTTAACGGTACAATGAAAAAAGCCGAAGCTTACTGGCCGCTGATATTACTGTTAGCTATTATCAAGTTTGTCCTCCCTTTATTTCTGCAATCACCCGGCTATGAATTGCAGCGGGATGAATACCTCTATTACCAGCAAGGGCAACACCTGGCTTTAGGCTATTTAGAAAATCCACCACTGATCTCTTATCTCGGCAGCATCTCTTCCTGGTTTGGCGACCATGAAGCATGGATAAAAATCTGGCCCTGCTTTTTTGGAGCCGCTACATTGGTCATTACCTGTCTTATCACGGCAGAGTTAGGGGGAAAATTGTTTGCCCAATTCCTGGCGGGTATCAGCATGATGACGGGTGCTTATATGCGGGTGCACTTTCTTTTTCAGCCTAATATGCTGGATATCTTCTTCTGGACACTGGCTATTTATTTCATCATCCGTTATATCAATGAAAAAGAGGAAACCCTGTTGTTCTGTTTCACGATCAGCCTCGCATTGGGATTCTGGGGCAAATATTCTGTATTATTTATTATCGCCAGTATTGTATTGGCATTACTGTTATCGCAGCACCGGAAAATATTTACCGTAAAGAAATTTTACGTAGCCTCCCTGTTGGCCTTGCTCATTATCCTGCCCAATGTATGGTGGCAATACCGGCATAACTGGCCCTTGCTGCATCATATGGAAGAGTTGCAGGAAACACAACTGAAGTATATGAACCCGGTAGAGTTTATTACTGACCAGTTCATGATGCTGCTTGCAACGGTGCTGGTATGGGTAGCCGGGATGGCCTGGTACCTGAAAAACAAACAATGGCGTTTCCTGGCCTATACTTATTTTCTTGTCATTCTATTTTTGATACTGGGCAGGGGTAAAAGCTATTACTCGCTGGGCGTCTATCCTATGTTACTGGCAGCTGGTGCTGTTATGTGGGAACGATGGACACAAAAAAGAAACTGGGCCAGGTATGCTTTCACTATTCTTATCATCGCCTTCACGTATATGATCCTGCCCATGCTGCTTCCCATTTGGAAGCCGGAAAAGCTGGCCGCTTTCTATGAAAAAATTGGTATTGAACACAAATGGGAAGATCAAAAGAATCATCCTTTACCACAGGATTTTGCTGATATGCTTGGATGGAGAGAGCTAACAGAGAAAGCGGAGAAAATTTTTAGTACAGGCCTGCCCGTTGCCGTAAGAGACAGTGCAATTATATACTGCCGTAATTATGGGCAGGCTGGTTCCTTAAAGTTTTATGGCCTCAGCAGTGATTTTAAAGACCGGGTGATCTCCGATAACGGTTCTTTTCTATTATGGATACCCGATTCGCTCCACTTCAGGCATCTGTTATTCATCGGAAGCCGGATGCCGGATAAAGATGATGAAGTGTTCCGGCATTTTGAAAGTTATATTGTGATAGATTCTGTTACCAACCCACTGTCCCGCCAGTTTGGAAACAAGATCATTTTATTTGAAAATGCAGATGAACAGGCCAATAAATTAGCCAGCGAAGGGTTAAGAGAAATGAAAAAGAAGTTTAACCGGTAGGCTATCCCTGCTTTTGTATCAATTCCATCACGGGTTTAAAACGGGTGCTTCCCAGTTTTTCTATTAGTTGCATATCTGTGGTATCAAGTTGGAACAACCCCGTTGTGTTTCCTGTCACATGTTCTTTGGTCCGGATACCCGGAATAATGGTTGATACTTCCCGGTAACTCAACAGGTAACTTAAAGCGAGTTGTGTTTTTGTACAATTATATTTTTTACATAACTCCCATACAGTTGCTAATGCTTCCGCACAGGTATGAATGATCTCCGGCACTAACCTGTTCTTCCGGTGATCATTGGATGGAAACGATGCCCCTGCATCAAATTTGCCGGTCAGCAATCCAAATTGCAACGGCATCCTGGCAATGATGCCACAACCTTGTTCCGCTGCTTTTTGCAATAATGGTAATGCCTTTTGATTGAGCAGGTTCAGCACCAGCTGAAATCCATTTCCCAAATGATGCTCCAATAAATAGTCGGCTTCCGGCAAAGGATCAAATGTATTCAATGACAAACCCCAATACCTGATCTTTCCCTGTTGTTGCAGTAACTGCATGGCTTCAATACATTCTCCCTGCTGCAGGTGTTGTATCCTGGCTGTATGCAACTGGTAATAATCAATAGTCTCTCTTTTCAGGCGGCGCAAGGATTGTTCACAAGCTCCCAGGATGTATTCTTTAGAATAGTCCACCGTGAACTGCTCATTCCGGGAAACATTACCCACTTTCGTAGCTATGATCACTTCTTTATTACCAGCCAATGCTTGCCCCAAAAGATCTTCTGAATGGCCCAATCCATAAATGTCTGCTGTATCAAAAAAATTGATCCCGGCATCCAGCGAGGCGTTTATAGACTGTACTGAAGTGGTATCATCCGCATCGCCCCACCCGATCGCAGTGGTGCCAATCATGGCTCCGCCGCCAATGGCCCAGGCACCATAACCCACTTCGCTCACTAAAAGATCCGTATGTCCGAATTGTCTGTATTGCATCAGCCAATTTACAACCTTACGGAAAGAAATGTACTTTTGATCTATACAATTGCTGATATGAACAGACCTGTACGAGTTTTAGTCGCTAAAGTTGGGCTGGATGGCCACGATCGTGGTGCTAAAGTGATCGCCACTGCATTAAGAGACGCCGGGATGGAAGTGATCTACACCGGTCTTCGCCAAACCCCGGATATGGTGGTGAATGCAGCCCTGCAGGAAGATGTGGATGCTATAGGTATCAGTATTCTCTCCGGTGCCCACATGACCGTTTTTCCAAAAGTGATCGAAATGATGAAAGCAAAAGGGATGAATGATGTATTGCTCACGGGTGGAGGCATCATCCCCGAAGATGATATGGACAAACTGCATGAACTCGGTGTTGGAAAATTATTTGCCCCCGGCACGCCTACTTCGGATATCAGTGATTATATTACAGCGTGGGTCAAAGAACACCGCAGTTTTTAGTACTAACGATTCCTTCCATTTTATTTTTCTAATTCATTCTTCGTAAATTCATTTACGTATGGAAGGACATCCGCTTTTAGGCAATTACAATAATCAGCCCCGTGTCTGGGATGAAATGTTTGATGCAGCAGGCATCCGTCCGGCTTATGAGCAATTCGTGTCCTCCATCCAGGATTTATCGGTTGATGAAATGACCCATAAGGATGAACTGGCCAAAAAACTTTTCATGAGTCAGGGCATCACTTTCACGGTGTACAGCAGCGGCGAAGGCATTGAAAAAATATTCCCCTTTGATATCGTTCCCCGTATCCTGGAAGCTACTGAATGGAAACATATCGAAGCAGGTATTAAGCAACGATTGAAAGCGCTGAACATTTTCCTGAAAGATATTTACAACCAGCAGTTCATTATCAACGATGGTATTGTTCCGGCTAAGCTTATTTACTCCTGCCCCAATTTTGTAAGGCAGATGGTGAATGTGAATGTGCCATTTGATATCTATACACATATCTCCGGCATTGACCTGATCCGTGACCATGACGGCACGTATTATGTGCTGGAAGATAACCTGCGGACACCTTCGGGTGTATCATATATGCTGGAGAACCGCAGTATTACGTACCGGATATTCCCTGACCTATTGCCAAAGAATAATGTACGGTCAGTAAAAGATTACCCTGACCTGTTATTAAAGAACCTTGTGTCATTGGCCAATCGGCAAAAAAGCGATCCGACAGTAGTATTATTAACTCCGGGCATCTATAACTCTGCGTATTTCGAACACACCACGTTGGCCAGGTTAATGGGAATTGAACTGGTAGAAGGCAGTGACCTCGTGGTGGATAATCATAAAGTATATATGAAAACAACCACCGGGTTGAAACAGGTGGATGTCATCTATCGCCGTGTGGACGATGATTTTATAGATCCATTAGTATTCAGACCGGATAGCATGCTCGGCGTTCCGGGCATCTATGGTGCTTACCGCACAGGGCATGTGGCTATCGTGAATGCAATGGGCAATGGCGTGGCTGATGATAAAGCAGTCTATGCTTATGTACCCGATATGATAAAATATTACCTGAATGAAGAACCAATATTAAAGAATGTTCCTACTTACCAGCTGGCTGATCCTGACAACCGCAAACTGGTGTTCAAGAATATGGACCAGATGGTGATCAAGCGAACCAATGAATCCGGCGGTTATGGCATGCTTATCGGCAGTGCTGCTACTGAAAAAGAAATGAAAGCATTCCGGGTCGCTATTGAGGAAGACCCGAGAAGTTTTATTGCACAACCCATCATCAGTTTGTCATCAGCACCTTGTTATATCAATGGAGTATTGCAGCCGAGGAGAGTTGACCTGCGTCCTTATGCATTGTATGGACCAGATGGTATTGATATTGTACCCGGCGGATTAACAAGGGTGGCATTGAAAGAAGGTTCATTGGTGGTGAATTCATCACAGGGAGGTGGTAGCAAGGATACCTGGGTACTGGGATAAAATATTACAAAACTAACTGCAAGAATACATGTTAAGTCGTGTTGCTGATTCTGTTTTCTGGATGGCCCGCTATATGGAACGGACCAATGGTATGCTGCGGATACTCCGTACCAATTATATTTCCTCACAGGATGAAGTAAAGGATTTCAGCTGGCAACCTTTGCTGCTCAGTCACAGTGATGCACCGGCAGAAGAAGTTAAAAGTATTGGAAACAACTCTGCAAAAGTTTTACAGCACTTATTGTTTGAACGAAACAACGGGGCATCAGTTATCAATAACATTACAAGGGCCCGGGAAAATGCAAGAGCTGTACAGGATCATATCACCAAAGAAGTATGGCAATGCCTGAATGATTATTACCACCTGATACGAAGCAAGCATATTCAATCACAATTACAACAGGGCGACCCCGTCTCAGCATTGGACACATTGATCCATCACGGTATGTTATATCATGGCACGGTGGATATCACCATGGCCAGAGGTGAGGCGTTTAACTATCTCAACATCGGTAAATTCCTCGAAAGGGCCATTCTTACTACAGATATGTTGAATATTAAACTTACGGAGCTTAATTATAACCTGCAGCAACCGAAGGAAGTGCCGGCCCTTCGTTACCTGCTTTACTCTTTATCGGGGTATGAATTATACCTGAAAACCCACCGGGGAAATTTCCAGGCCGATCATGTGCTGCAACAAATCCTGTACAACAATAATTTCCCTCATTCTGTGGCTTATTGCCTGGGGCAATTGTTCCGGTATTTTCAACGGCTGGAAACAGAAAGTCTGCCGGAAAGCTATAAACAATTGGAATTCCTGATCGGGAGGGCGATGAATAATGTACGTTACAGCAGCATCCGCCCTTCGGAAAGTGAGCACCTGAAAGAATTTTTACAACAAACCCGCAGCGAGTTATTTGGTATTGCTGCTGCTTTTAATCAATATTATTTTGGTAATTCCTGAATTGCCGCAATTTTGCAACCATGCCTGAATACCGTATCAAACATATTACAAGATATACTTACCCTGCCCCGGTTATTGACAGCGCCAACCAGGTGATGCTTTTCCCGATCACAGACCTGCAGCAGGAAGTTAAAAAACATGACCTGATCATCTCTCATCACCCGGCTGTTGAAATTTTTACGGATTACTTTGGTAATAAAACTGGAATTTTCTCGGTTATTAAGCCACATACGGAGTTAACAATACAGTCGAATATTGAAATTGTGACGAAAGAAACTGAGTTACCTGCTTACGATACGGCAGCAGAAACGCAATGGGAGAACCTTGCAGTGATCCGCGAACAATTTCCCTACCTGGATTTTATGCTGCTGGAAAATTTTGATGCATATAATGAAGTAACAGCAGTAGTCAGCACCATGATGAATGCATCCGTTACCCCTTTTACTGCTGCAAAAGAAATGTCCTCTTTTGTCTATAACAATTTTGAATATAAAAAAGGGATCACCAGTGTGGAAACACAGGTGGATGAAATATGGAAACTGAAAGCCGGTGTTTGCCAGGATTTCGCCCATGTTTTATTGGTCATGTTACGACTCGTTGGCATACCGGCCCGTTATGTCAGCGGGTATATTTGTCCCAAGAACCATGAATTGCGGGGAGAAGGTGCCACGCATGCCTGGGTGGAGGCCTATATTCCTTTTTACGGATGGCTGGGTCTCGATCCCACCAACGACTGTATTGTAAGTGACAGGCATGTGCGTTTAGCGATCGGCAGGAGCTTTACGGATTGTACTCCTGTAAAAGGAACTTACAAAGGTTCTTCAGAACACAAGCTGGAAGTATCGGTTATTATTAATAATAGTACGCTTGAAGATGAACATTCGGTTACACCGGTTTTTTCGTACCAGGTCAATAACCCGGGCATTCCTTCCACTGATAATTCTTACAGAAGGTTTATGGAGATACAGCAACAACAATAAGCTGGTTCCGGGATAGCATTTTATATAAAGCCAATTTCCGCCCAGAACAGTTTGCAATTCATTCCATTTTTACCCCTTCCCGTAATACTGAAATCCCGGTTCACACATCCGGGTCAATAATTATGGTCCCTGCATCGCATTTTTGCAGCCTGATCAACCTTAAACCTGAAAATTCAGCAAATGAAACAATTCTTTGTGCGCCGGCATAAAAACGTATTCGTACAGGCCATGCAGTCTGGCAGTGTCATTTCCTTATTTGTGTATATTTCCCTTCGTTGCCTGTTTCATGAATTCCCCATGTCGCTGAGTGAAGAAATATTCTTCTTTCTTAAAACAGGAGTAGCCAGCTGTCTTTTAATTGCAACGGCCATGACAGGATCCGCCTGGTTATATGCGGCAATATTAAAATGGAAACCCCGGAGAAAAGTCATGTAGGTAAATTGTACTGAATGTCTATTTTTGAAAAAAAGACAGCTTATGTACACTTCCTTATTTGTTTTGCTGGAACATGGAGTATTGACCGTAGTGATCAACCGTCCTGATAAACTGAATGCCCTTAACAATACTGTTTTTGAAGAGCTCAATAAAGTACTGGACCGGGTATATGATCATAAAGAAATTAAATCGGTGATCATTACAGGTGCCGGATCTAAGGCCTTTGTGGCTGGTGCAGATATTTCAGAATTTGGCGGTTTGAATAAAACGGATGCCATGGCATTGGCCAAAAGAGGCCAGGATACATTTGCCAGAATAGAGAATTGTCCCAAACCCATTATTGCTGCGGTGAACGGCTTTGCATTAGGTGGTGGTTGCGAGTTAGCCATGAGTTGTCATTTCCGTATCGCCAGTGATAATGCAAAATTTGGTCAGCCGGAAGTGAACCTGGGATTGATACCCGGTTATGGTGGGACACAGCGACTGGTGCAGTTAATTGGTAAAGGCAAAGCCATGGAACTACTGATGTCTGGAAATATGATCGATGCCGCAGAAGCAAAATCACTGGGATTAGTCAATCATATTACAGCCGGAACGGCCCTTTTAGATGAATGTAAAAAAATACTGGAAGTGATTAACTCCAAAGCACCGCTGGCTATTGCGGGCTGTATCAAAGCAGCCAATGCCGTTTATGATGAGAACAAAGATGGTTACGCAGTGGAAATAGAAGAGTTTGGTAATTCCTTCGATACCGATGACATGAAAGAAGGAACAACTGCTTTCTTAGAAAAAAGGAAGCCCGTTTTTAAAGGACATTGAGCCTTACCTGAATTATTGCTCAATTAGTTTTTCATCTATTAAGTAAGCGGCCACTCCACTGATATTATCATTGCCTTTCGCATCTTCCAGAAAGACTTTGAAAGAAGTAATAGTACTGGTTGGGAAAGTCAGTATTCTCTTTCTGCCTACAGTAGTACCGGTGATTTCATTCACTACCTGGTCTTTATTATATAAAAGCACTTTGAATTTCCTTATCGTTTGCCCAAGGTGAATCGCTTCCCGCAACACGATACAATTAATCCTCGCTGGCTGCTGGAGCTGCACTACAAAATTCTCAACATTGATGCTGTAGATCTTAGGTGATAAACTAATGGCTCTCACCTGCAATGAATCAGGCATCATATCATCGTCTAAAAACTCCCAATAGGAATTAGCCTGTTTCAAAAGATTAGTACCAAAATTCTCATCTCTCAATTTCTTGAACCCTATCAACGCTTCCACATCGTTTTCATGAATCAATCCCCGGTTATCCGGCGGCACATTCAATAATAAATTAGCTCCCCGACCCACTGATTTCAAATACAGGTCAAATAAACGCTCAGGCGATTTCACCTGTGTATCTTCATTCGCATGCCAAAACCAACCCGGACGGATACTTACATCACATTCAGCCGGTATCCAGTTCTTCCCAAATACATTTCCTTGTTGCAAGGTATCATTAGCCGGAGCTCCCAATCCTCTTTTATAGCCTGTTGTATCCAGGTAATTCCAGTTTGTTTTTCCTGCAATGCCACTTTCATTACCCACCCAGCGGATATCAGGGCCAATATCACTAAAGATCACGGTAGCCGGAGAAAGCTGGCGCACCATATTTTCAAACCGTCTCCAGTCATATACCTGTTTCTTACCATTGGGGCCTTCCCCATTAGCACCATCCCACCATAATTCCCAAATGGGACCATAGTTTGTAAACAGCTCCTTCATCATGTTCACAAAAACATCATTGTATTTTTCGGTTCCATAATCAGGATGATTCCGGTCCCAGGGAGAAATATAGACACCAAACTTCACACCCAGTTCTTTGCAGGCCTGTGATAATTCTTTCAGCACATCACCCTTCCCCTCCTTCCATTTACTTTCCCTTACCGTATGCTTTGAATATTTACTGGGCCACAAACAAAACCCGTCATGGTGTTTAGCTGTAATGATAATTCCCTTCGCACCGGATTCCTTCGCCACTTTCACCCATGGCCGGCAATCCAGTTGGGATGGATTAAATATTTCCTCTGGTTCATCCCCATGCCCCCATTCTTTACCGGTAAATGTATTGGGGCCAAAGTGCATGAAGAAATAGAACTCCATATCATGCCAGGCCAGTTGCTGGCGTGACGGCAGCGGTTGTTTGACCTGGCAGGCAAGTTGCAGGGAAACTAAAAATAACAGCAGGGTAAAAATCCT
>JAEUVP010000463.1 GCA_016786805.1 Chitinophagaceae bacterium
CAAAACCATTATTGCCGCTATACAGGAGAAGAAAGGGGAGAATATCATCTCGCTGGACCTCCGGAAGATCAATGAAGCGGTGGCTGATTTCTTTATCATCTGTGAGGCGGGTAACCAGCCGCAGGTAAGGGCTATTGCAGAGAATGTAGAGGCAAGGGTAAATAGTACCTGTGAGGAGAACCCCTACCATCATGAAGGGTATCATAACCTGCACTGGGTCCTGATCGATTATGTAAATGTGGTGGTGCATGTCATGCTGTCCGAAGACAGGAAATTTTACAAGCTGGAAGAGATGTGGAGTGATGCCGCCGCCGAGGAGCATGATGAATAATGTTAAATATTATACAAGCTGAACTTTTTCTATCAATAATTATTAATTAGCAGGGAGCACCCGGAAAATAAATATATGTCACAAGAACAACCGAACAGAAATACAAGACCAGGTAACCGTCCGCCAAGCGACGACCCGAACCAGCCCAAAAAGGGTCCGAAATTCAGTATTTACTGGGTGTATGCGATCATCATTGCGATGCTGATCGGTATGCAGGTTTTCAGCCCTTTTTCTTCAAGCATGAAAGAGATCTCCCAGGATCAATTTGGTGAGATGATGAAGCAGGGGGATGTTGAAAAATACCTGGTCGTCAGTAATAAGAATAAGGTACGGGTAACACTCAAACAATCCAGTCTTGCCAAATATGAAAAAGACCTGAAAGAAAACGGCGGTTATAGTAAAGAAGGCCCCCATATGGTCTTTAGTATTGTATCTGGTGATTCTTTCCAGGATGATATGCGGAAGTTTTACACGGATAACCCAACGGTAAAGAACGTAGGAAAAGCAGGCTCGGAGAGAGACATCTTTGGTGGTATACTTCAATTCTTATTACCCGTACTTCTTTTTGTAGGTCTCTGGATATTACTGATGCGAAAAATGGGTGGTGGCGCCGGTGGTTCTGGTGGCCCCGGTGGTATATTTAATATCGGTAAATCAAAAGCTACTTTATTTGATAAGGGCACAAGAGTGAATATCACATTTGCTGATGTGGCTGGCCTGGATGAAGCCAAAGTGGAAGTGATGGAGATCGTTGAGTTTTTAAAAAATCCTAAAAAATATACAGCCCTTGGTGGTAAAATACCCAAAGGTGCATTGCTGGTCGGCCCTCCCGGAACCGGTAAAACATTGCTGGCAAAAGCCATGGCAGGTGAAGCACAGGTTCCTTTCTTTAGCCTGAGCGGATCTGACTTCGTGGAAATGTTTGTGGGTGTGGGTGCCAGCCGGGTAAGAGATTTATTCAAACAGGCCAGAGAAAAAGCACCTTGTATCATCTTTATTGATGAGATCGATGCCATCGGCCGTGCAAGGGGTAAGAATGCGATGATGAGTAATGATGAAAGAGAAAGCACCCTGAACCAGATGTTGGTTGAAATGGATGGTTTCGGAACGGATACAGGTATTATTGTATTAGCCGCTACCAACCGTCCTGATGTACTGGATTCGGCATTGTTGCGTCCCGGTCGTTTCGACAGGCAGATATCCATTGACAAACCCGATCTGAAAGGAAGAGAAGATATTTTTAAAGTTCACCTGAAGCCGATCAAAATTTCAACCAAACTGGATATTCATAAACTGGCTGAACAAACACCTGGTTTTGCGGGAGCTGATATCGCCAACGTATGTAACGAAGCGGCATTAATTGCTGCCAGGAAAGGGAAAGATGCGGTGGAGATGGAAGATTTCCAGGACGCAGTGGACAGGGTGATTGGTGGATTGGAAAAGAAGAACAAGATCATTGCGCCGGCAGAAAAAAGGATCATCGCTTATCATGAAGCAGGTCATGCTATCTGCGGCTGGTACCTGGAACATGCCTATCCTTTGCTGAAAGTAACCATCGTTCCAAGAGGTACTGCTGCATTGGGCTATGCACAATACACCCCAAAAGAACAGTATTTATATAATACCGATCAACTCAGCGACCAGATATGTATGACATTGGGCGGAAGAGCCAGTGAAGATATTTTCTTTGGCAAAATCTCTACCGGTGCACAAAATGACCTGCAGCAAATTACCCGGATCGCTTATGCGATGGTGACAGTGTATGGTATGAATGATAAAGTGGGCAATGTGAGTTTTTATGATCCGCAGCAGGAAACCACCTTTACTAAACCCTATTCAGAAGAAACCTCCAAGATCATTGACCAGGAAGTAAGAAAACTGATCGATGATGCCTATATCCGTACCAAGCAATTGCTGACGGATAAAAAGGCAGAAGTGGAAAAACTGGCTGAAGCATTATTGGAAAGAGAGGTGTTGTTCCAGAGTGATGTGGAAGCCCTGATCGGTAAAAGGCCTTATGAAGAAAAGAAATCACTGGCTGAAGACAAAAAAGATGACCTGGATACGACCGATAACAGCGAAATATCTGCTGGTGTCCCACCGTATGACAGTGATATAACGAATAAATCGTTGCCATCATAAAAGGCATATGAGTACATCCACCTCCAAAGAGAATATTTTAAAGAAAATACGAAAGGCGTTGAGTCATCCAACGCCTCTTCCTTTTCCTGGCAGTGAAGGAAATACTTCCGTGTTTCATCCCTCACAACAGGAACTGGAAATTGAATTTGCTGAACAGTTCTCCAAACTACAGGGGCGGTTTGTTTTTTGTATCAACCAGCAGGAGCTGGCTTTTCAATTGAGCAGCCTTGTTAAAAAACAGGACTGGAACAAAGTGTTTTGCCTGGAAGATAAACTCATCGAACCATTTGCAGGTTCAATCAGTGACAGGATCGTAAAAACAGGCCTTGCTGCTTGTGATGTTTCCATCACCGGTTGTGAATGCCTGGTGGCAAGAACAGGTTCCATTGTGTTAAGTGCTGCACAACCCGGTGGAAGAACCACCAGTGTGTATGCACCGGTTCACATCTGCATTGCTTTTACCAAACAACTGGTCTATGACCTGAAAGATGGTATACAGTTGGTAAAAGATAAATACGGGAATAATCTCCCTTCGCTGATCAGTTTTGCCACCGGACCCAGCCGCACGGCCGATATTGAAAAAACATTAGTAGTGGGTGTGCACGGTCCCAAAGAGGTTTATTTATTCCTTGTCGAGTCCTGAAATTCCACTCTCCTTTAGTAATTTTAAGGTATGACAAATGCAAGGGTTTACCAGTTATTCGTGTATGGTTCATTACGCAGTGGTTTCCGCAGCACGGCTTATGAATATATCAGCCGCTTCTTTACGTTCATTGGCGAAGCAAAAGTGAGAGGCATTTTATATGACTTGGGTGAATACCCGGCTGCAGTTCCTTCCACGGAAGATAAATTCATCATCGGAGAACTATACTCCATTACTAATGAATCAGAATTTTCCTGGGCCATCGGCCAGTTGGATGATTATGAAGGAGTGACGGTAGAAGATGATGAAGAGAAACTTTACTACCGTGACCTCGCTGAAGTTTTAATAAATGATTCTACCACCAGTGCCTGGATGTATTGGTACAACGGGGATGTGAGTGGCCGACCACAAATTGAATCAGGGGATGTATTACAATATATCCGGGATAAGAAATAAGCTATTGCGTGCAACAACCAGCTCAAAAAAAGATATACTTCCTTTCCGATTTCCATCTCGGTGCTCCCGACCATGCTAAAAGCCTGGAACGGGAAAAAAGGCTGGTACAATTCCTCGATGAAATTAAAAATGATGCAGGTGAGATCTTTTTAGTGGGTGATATGTTCGATTTCTGGTATGAGTACAAAAAAGTAGTGCCCAAAGGATATGTTCGTTTATTAGGTAAGCTGGCTGAATTATCAGATGCAGGTGTTCAGCTGCATTTCTTTGTGGGTAATCATGACATGTGGATGAAGGAATATTTTCAGCAGGAACTGAATATGCCGGTTTATTATGAACCCAAAGAGTTTGAACGAAGCGGAAAGAAATTCCTGATTGGTCATGGAGATGGATTAGGTCCCGGTGATCATGGCTATAAAAGGTTGAAAAAGATATTTCGCAATCCTGCCTGCCAGTGGTTATTCGGTGTGTTACCGCCGGTGATTGGTGTTGGCCTGGCCAATTATCTCAGCCGCCGCAGCCGTGCCCAGACAGGAAGTGCTGAAGAAATTTTTCTGGGTGAAGACAAGGAGTGGCTCATTATTTACTGCAAAGACGTACTGCAAAAAGAAAATTTCGATTTTTTTGTCTTTGGGCATAGACATTTGGCGATTGATTATCGTCTCTCCAAAGACAGCCGGTATATTAACCTCGGCGACTGGATCCGGTATTTTACCTATGCGGTCTTCGATGGAGAAAAAATGGAGCTGAAATCATATACCGGGCAGGAAAACAAGATCATCCGTAATTGATGAAAAGAGTATTGAATATATTGTTATTGGTTCTCATTGCTGCTGCTGTCCAGGGGCAGGCTGATACTTCATTCAAATTGGTAAGAACGATCACGGGTGATATTGTCAGCTTTACCGTAGATAACCTGGATAATATTTATATACTCAACAGCCGTAACCAGGTTAAGAAACTCAACGCGAATGGAGATTCAGTAGCCATTTTCAACGATGTAAAAAGATTCGGGCAGGCCACTTTGATAGATGTTTCCAATCCGCTCAAAGTATTATTATTTTATAAAGACTTTGCCACGGTGGTGGTACTGGACCGTTTTTTAAACGTGGTCAATAGTATTGACCTCCGGAAACAAAATATCCTGCAGGCTAAAGCAATTGCCCAATCCTATGATAATAAAATATGGGTGTTTGATGAACTGGAGAGTAAGCTGAAGAAAGTGGAGGAGGACGGAAAAATATTATTGGAAACACCTGATTTCAGGCAGCTGTTTGGCCAGGCACCCAATCCCCAGAAAATATTTGACCAGGACCAGTATGTCTACCTCTATGATTCCACGCAATCCGTTTTTGTATTTGATTATTACGGAGCGTTAAAAAATAAAATACTCATCAGTGGCTGGCAGAATTTTAAAGTGGCCGGTAAATATATCTTTGGCTCCAACGGTGATATACTGCACCGCTACGAGATCAGCAGTTTCCGGCTGGATGAATGGAAGATGCCGGAAGAGATCTATAAAAGCCGCTCCTTCAATTTCACATCGGCCCGGTTATATGCCCTTAAAAAAGACCGTATTGAAGTGTATTCTTTCCGCTGATTAAAACCCTGTTATAATTTTAGTTTCATCATTTCTGATTGGTAATTAACTACCACATTATTCAATAATTTTGCGGCATGAATGATTTTTTTGAAAAAATATGGTTGGATAACCCTGTAAAGAACTACTTCATCGTAGCCGGGGT
>JAEUVP010000495.1 GCA_016786805.1 Chitinophagaceae bacterium
TGATCGGTTCTGAAATTGTAAAACTGGGGGGTGAAATAAGAGAGAAGATCCGCCAGGGGGAACGTATTTATAATTTTACCGTTGGTGATTTTGATCCTTCCATCTTTCCTATACCCAAAGAACTGGAAGATGCCATCGTTGAGGCCTACCGTAAACATTTTACCAATTACCCGGCTGCAGAAGGTAACCTTGACCTGCGGGAAGCGATTCACTCTTTTCTCAAAGATGAAGAAGGATTGGATTATGGCATCAATGAAATACTGGTAGCTTCCGGGGGAAGACCACTGATCTATTCTTTATTCAGGGCGATTTGTGATAAAGGGGATAAGATCATCTATGCAGTACCCAGCTGGAATAATAATCACTACACACATTTTATAGGAGGTGAGCATATTGTGATCGAAGCAACAGCTGCTACTAACTTCATGCCCACGGCCGATGCAATACGACCATTTGTACAAGAGGCTACCCTGATTGCTCTTTGCTCACCACAAAACCCCACCGGCACCACTTTTAGCAAAAAAGAACTGGAAGCTATTTGCGACCTGGTGATTGAAGAAAATAGAAGAAGAACTGACAGTGATAAGAAATTATATGTCATGTTTGACCAGATGTACTGGCACCTGACCTATGGTGATATCAAACACTACGACCCGGTATCGCTCCGGCCTGCCATGCGGGAGTACACTATTTATATAGATGCGATCAGTAAAGTATTTGCTGCAACAGGTGTCAGAGTAGGCTGGAGTATGGGGCCAGCCACGGTGATCAGTAAAATGAAAGCCATACTCACTCATATCGGAGCCTGGGCGCCGATGGCAGAACAAAAAGCCGTAGCTTATTATTTAGGGCAACGGGAAAACATTCACCGTTATCTTTCTAATTTCAAAAAAGAAGTGGAAGAAAGGCTCCGCCGCATTTATGAAGGATTTCAGTTGCTGAAATCTGAAGGCCTGGCAGTGGATGCCATTGCACCGGAAGCAGCGATTTACCTAACCATTAAAATTGACCTTGCGGGCAAAACAACGTCAGATGGGAAGCTGTTAGCTAACCAGGGGGATGTTACAGCGTATATACTTAATGCTGCTGGTTTAGCCGTTGTTCCTTTTTATGCATTTGGTGCTGATAAAAGCTCGTCCTGGTACCGTTTAAGTGTGGGCACCTGTAAAAAAGCAGAGATTGATGAAATGATAGAAAAGCTCAGGGAAGCGTTAAAAAAAGTAGCATAATGAAAAAGAGAGTCAGCTGACTCTCTTTTTCATTCAATTTTTATTGATCAAGAATCGGAAAGGCTGAAGTTCAGAAAACTGTATAGCCTTTATTATCTTTTTTGGCCTGTTAGTTATGCGGTTACGATCTACTAATTCATGTGCTTTGCAAAACTCTTCATACGTCTCTGTAATCCTGAGCATTTCATTCAGGCACTGCACTTCCTGTTCAATATCCTGCTCACTCAGGTATTGATCTTTCACAACAACGAGGATGTCACGTTTGGGACCTCTCATGAAAAGTTTTCGTTTCTAGTGTTCTGATTTAATAACCCGACATGCCTTTGTGGCTTGGACAACCACAGCCGCCACCACCTTTTCCGCTGCCGGAATAGTAGTTCTTGCTGCAGGAAGCCAGAAACACAGTTAATAACAGGACTATCGCTATTTTGTTGATGGTTTTCATATTCTTGCTTTCTAAATTAAAACTATTTTACAAACAATTTAGTATCGGTGAGCCCCGGAATAAAAAAAATTAACACGAATCAGCCGGAAGGCCGGAAAATCAACGGAAAACCCCGCATCCTGGTGGCTCCGCTGGATTGGGGATTGGGCCATGCCACCCGCTGTATTCCCATTATCCGGGAGCTTTTAGCCCTTGATTGCGAGGTTTGGCTGGCCGGGGAAGCTGCCCAGGAAGTATTGCTAAGGGAAGAATTTCCGGGTTTGTCTTTTCTCCAGCTTGAAGGATACCGTGCCCGGTATGCGGCTTCAGCGGCTGGTTTGGTCTGGCAAATGCTATTACAAGCTCCAAGATTTCTACAAATAATAAAAAAAGAACATGCCTGGTTGAAAAAAATGGTGGCTGAATATCATTTTGATGCAGTGATCAGTGATAATCGTTTTGGGCTTTATCATAAAAAAATCCCCTCTGTTTTTATTACACACCAGTTAACGATCAAAAGCCCGTTGGGAAAATGGAGTGAACGGCTGATACAAAAAAGGAATTACAGCTATATCAACCGGTTTACAGAATGCTGGATACCTGATGAGATGAGAAACGGCCTGGCAGGAACACTTTCACATCCTGGTAAAATGCCTGGTATTCCATCAAACTATATTGGTTCATTATCACGGTTCAATTATTATGTGGAAGAAAATAAAGAAAACAACAATCATCTCTTATTTATCCTTTCAGGTCCTGAACCTCAACGGTCATTGCTGGAGGATAAGATCATTCATGAAATTGCGCATTATAACGGAACAGCAACTATTGTAAGGGGGCTACCGTCGGAAAAATCGCTGCTGCCTTCCACCAATATGATCCGCTTTTATAATCATTTAACTGCTGAAGAGTTACAAAAAGAGATCAGCAAAGCAGCCTATGTTATCAGCCGGAGCGGGTATAGTACAGTGATGGATATGGCCGCCTTACAAAAAAAAACGATACTGATCCCCACACCCGGGCAAACAGAGCAGGAATATCTTGCAGAATACTTAACGGAGAAAAAAATGGCATTGTGTATTTCACAAAAGATTTTCTCCTTATCAGCTGCATTACAAGAAGCAACTACATTTTCTTATCAGCCTTTTCCTGTAAATAACGGGGGCACATTAAAAGAAACAATTTCCTCGTTTATTCAGTCCCTGTCTCCCCGGTAAATATTTCCCGGCTAACTTTGCCGGATAATTATTGCTCCTGAAGACAACAACCAAAGCACATATAGCTGTCCTCTTTACTAATATATTTTTCGCCAGCAATTTTAGCCTGGTAAAATATATTTCCCCTTCCCTAGTCGGACCCTACGGGCTGAACGTCATCCGGGTAGGTGTAAGCCTTTTATTATTCTGGTCATTCTGGCTTTTGGGAAAAACAAAGGCTGGAATTCGTAAAGAACATCTTCCACGATTTTTTTTATGCGGCCTAACTGGTGTGGCTATCAACCAGATGTTATTTATCAAAGGCCTGACAATGACCTCGACCATTCATGCGTCTTTACTCATGTTGTGTACACCATTACTGATCACCATCCTTGCATTTTGGGTATTAAGAGAAAAGATCACTGTGCTGAAAGCATTGGGGCTCTCCCTTGGTATTGGTGGCGCAGTGTTACTTATACTGTCAAAAGAAAAAGCAGGTACTGCAACATTATCCGGCGATCTTTTCATTGTGCTGAATGCCATTGCTTATACCATCTATTTTATCATTGTAAAACCGCTGATGCAGGTCTATCCCCCGCTACATGTGATCCGATGGGTATTCACGTTTGGTTTTGTAATGATATTACCATTTGGCTGGGGCCAGTTTGCTGCTACTGACTGGCAGCTATATGATTGGTCACATTTTGCTTCCCTGTCCTTCATCGTTGTTTGCGGAACATTCCTGGCATATTCTTTTAATATCTATGGCATCAATCATCTTGGTGCCGGTATCACCGGGTCTTATATATACACCCAACCCATTTTTGCGGCGATCATTGCCACCTTATTCCTACAGGAGCAGTTTACAGCAGAAAAGATCATTTCCGGGATACTGATTTTTACAGGAGTTTATTTAGTGAGCCGCAAGAACACACCCGTCATCGAAGAATAATTTATGCTTTGGGATAATCCACAAAGAGAAATGTTTTCTTTGCGGCACCAAATTCATTCCAGTTATTACAAGCTGCCTGCACTGCAAAAATGCAACAGGTGGGCATATCATCAATTCTTGCATTGGTGAGTGAATTTGCATATTCAGTAATGCCGGGATTATGTGCAAAGACTGCAACCGTATCTGCAATATTATTCATCTTACTGATCACATCAGCAAAAACTGTTTCCGGGGCAAGATATAGTTCATCATAAAGTTCAACCTGCTTCTTATCAAGACCATAGGCTTCAGCAAAAATGCTGGCCGTTTTTTTAGCTCTTTTAGCAGGGCTTGATAAAAAAAGATCAATAGGTATCTTCTTATCCAGCAACCGTTGCGCCATCAAAGGTGCATCTCTTTTGCCTCTTTCATTTAATGGACGGTCAAAATCGCTTAAGGAAACATCATTCCAGTCGCTCTTGGCGTGACGGATAAGTAAAAGAGTTTTCAAATCAGAAAGTTTGTTACTGAATATAATTTTCATTTCTCCCTTCGTGCATTAATAACCTCTTACATTCTTTCCTTCCATATAATTCATAAAGGCCTTATTCACTACTTTATTGCCGCCGGGAGTCGGGTAATTGCCGGTAAAATACCAGTCACCCAGGTTATTCGGGCAAGCTTTGTGCAGGTCTTCAATGCTCTGGAAGATGACATCCACAGGTATATTCAAGCCCGGAGGAGTGATCAGCTGGGCGATCTTCGCAGATATTTCTTCTGCAGTAAATGGTTTATATAAATGCCTTACCACATTCTCGGTGTGTAATTTATTATTGCGCTGTAGCTCTTTACATTTTTCAAGGAGTTCTGTTAGTGTACCCAGCATTCCCTTTTCCTTAATCAGTTCCACCGCTGCATTAAAAGCGATAAAATCTCCCATCTTGCTCATATCAATACCATAGCAATCGGGATAACGTATCTGCGGGGAAGAAGAAACAATAATAATGCGCCTTGGCTTCAGCCGGGCCAGCATCCGGATGATACTTTCTTTAAGGGTGGTTCCTCTTACAATAGAATCATCGATCACCACCAGCGTATCCTGTCCGGGACGGACAGTGCCGTACGTAATATCATAGACGTGTTGCACCATTTCATTACGGCCAGAGTCTTCCGTAATAAAGGTCCGCATCTTCACATCTTTGATAGCAATTTTCTCGATACGTATACGGCGGTTCACCATTTCCGTGAGCTTCTCCTCATCAAAATCTTTACCCCAGCTCATTATACGTTCCACTTTCACTTTGCTCAGGTAATCCTCCATTCCTTTCACCATTCCAAAGAATGCGGTCTCTGCTGTATTGGGTATATAGGAGAAAATAGTATTCCTTAAATCATGATCTATCGCATCCAGTACTGGTTCACTCAGGTTATATCCCAATGCATTTCTTTCCCGGTAAATTTTTTCATCACTGCCTCTTGAAAAATAGATCCTCTCAAAGCTACAGGCCTTTCTTTCCTTTGGTTCCAGCACCTGTGCAATTTCGATCTCCCCGTTTTCATCCACGATCAATGCCTGTCCCGGCATCAGCTCCTGCACTTCATTTTCGCCCACATTAAAAGCGGTACGGATCGCTGCTCTTTCGGAAGCTGCTACCACCACTTCCTCATTGATATAATAATAGGAAGGACGGATACCGTGTGCATCACGAAAAACAAAACCAATTCCGTTACCTGTCATACCCGCCACATGAAAACCACCATCCAGTAAGGGCAGGGTTTTTTTCAATACTTTCTTTATATCCAGCTTGCCGGGTGATGCTTCATCTTCTTTACATAAAAAAGTATACATCAGCTCGATCATAGCAGCCAGGTCACTGAAACGAATATTGGGATGCGGTTCTTTACCGATCAGGGTAAATAATTCATCTGAATTGACGATATTAAAATTACCCGCCAGTGCGAGGTTGCGGGAAGGAATGGTATCACGGTTGATAAATGGGTGGCAATATTCCAGTTTGTTTTTCCCTTGTGTGCCATAGCGAAGATGGCCCAACAGCAATTCTCCTAAAAATTTCACATGACCTTTCATCAGCCCCGGGTGATTCTTAATATCCGGGTGATACTGTTCCAGGTCCTCAATTTCTTTTCCTATTTGCTGAAAAATATCGGCAATGGCTTGTTGTGCATTACTCCGGATCCGTTGCATGAACGGGTAACCCGGCTCCACATCGAGTTTAACAGCGGCCACACCGGCTCCATCCTGGCCCCGGTTGTGCTGTTTTTCCATCAACAGGTATAATTTATTAAGGCCCCATAAAACGGTGCCATACTGCTGATGGTAATACGAGAAAGGTTTTCTTAACCTGATGAATGCAAGACCGCATTCGTGTTTGATCGGGTCACTCATGAAAGCCGCCTTTGTTTGAGAAGCCGCAAAGGTAATCGATTGACGGCAGACTATTTTGTTATTTTAAGGGTATTGATACCGTCAGGATAAATCCTTCCCCGGGGGCTGTTTTAATATCGACTTTCCCATTAAACAATTCTGCCCTGTTTGTTATATTGGTCAGTCCCAAGCCCTTACGGCCCCGGGAAAGATCAACCCCCTTTCCATTATCATTGATCCTCAACTCAGCCGCTTCGGCATCAGCTATTAACCTGATATGGATAGTATCCGCCCCGGAATGTCGCACTATATTATTGATCTGCTCCTGGATGATCCGGAACAACATCAGCTTCATGTTATCGGGCAATACTTCCTCGGAGAAAGAATGATAGTTGAAATGAACATTGAACTTGTGGGTTACTTTCAGCGAATTGCAAACATCCTTTATTGATTCGATCAATCCAATATCACCCAGCGTGGGTGGTACTAATGACTGGGAAAGATTCCGGACCACGTTGAATATTTCTGTCAGTTCTTTTCGTGACCGCCGGATCATTTCCCTGATTTCCCCGGTTGCTTTTTCTTCCCCCACTTCCAGGTAAAGCCTGGTGGTGGTAATATGTTGGTTAATGTTATCATGCAGCTCTTTACCGATCTCCCGTCGTTCTTTTTCCTGCCCGTCAATCGTAGCTTGTGTGATCTGTTTTTGTTTTTGTATTTCCTGCTCCACTAATTGCTGCGATAACCGTTTTTGCTCTGTTATATCTGTAAAAGTGCAGATAACATGTATGATCTCATTTTTATCGTCCAGGATTGGATCAGCGTTTACCAGTAACCAAACTCTATCCTTTGTAACCGGGCGATAAACACCCATTACAATATCCCGGACAGGCTGTCTTGTTTTTACGGCCATTGGAACCGGGTGTGTAGTGCCAGGAAAATCGGTCCCATCTTCATGGATCACATTCCAGGAAGAGTCAAATGAGCTGCGGCCCAGCAATTGATCTTCCGTAAGCCCCAGCAGTGTATACGCTGCTTTATTACAGATCAGCATCTGCGATTCTGTATCCTGCAAAACAACCCCGGTTACCAAATTCTCAATGAGGTCCCGGAACCGTTGCTCACTATCCCTCAACTTGTCTTCGATATCTTTTCTGCGGCTGTCGTCTGTAAAATAGATCGCCATGGCATTGATACCAGGGTTATCGAACATATTGTGACCTCTGACCATGCACCAGACCCAGCCCCTGCTGGCATGACGCAATCGCAATAAAACATAGTTTAATACTGACTCTTTATTGACCTCAACAACAAATGCCTCTTGTGCAAGTGGCATATCATCCGGGTGAATGAATTCAAACAAAAAATGTCCTGATAGTTCGCCCTTGGAATAGCCGGATATCTTTAGTGCTGAAGGGCTACAGTAGGTAACCCTGCCTGTTTTATCCGTCAATACAATTCCATCCAGGGAATTAGCAATCAGGTTGCGATAGAACGATTCGCTTTCCTGGAGTTTTGCTTCCATCTTCGTCCGTTCGGTAATATCTTTCCCCACCACAAGGATCCCTTTCTTATTTCCTGCTTCATCATACACTAATGAAAACGTATGAAGATGAACTCTCCTTTCGCCGGTCTTACTATTTGCAAATGATGACTCGCCTCTCCACACTCCTTCTTTGGCAAGGATACCTGCAACTTCTTCCCGGGAATAGGGTGAATAATCTAAAGGAATGACCTCTTTATAATCCTTACCAATGGCTTCTTCAGCACCGATACCAGTGGCTTCCTCTGCTATCTTATTCCAAGAAGTAATTTTGTAATCCAGGTCGGCAGTAACAATCACATCTGTTACATTACTCAATATCATAGCCTGGTTCCTGTACCGGTTTTCACTTTCCCGTAAAGCATGCTCTGTTTTTTTCCGGTAGGTGTCATCTGTAAAATAGATTACCATTCTTCCCACATACGGGTTATACAGCATATTATGCCCACGGACATTGCACCAGAGCCACTGGCCATATTTTGTTTTTAACCGGATATCAATAAACTTGGTCTGCGATTCCATTTGCACTTCTTCCCGGAAAGCCGACAGAGCCGCCACCTGATCTTCCGGGTGTGCATAATCAAATGTGTTGGTGCCAATGATATCTTCGGGCCTGTATCCTAATATAGTCTCAACGGAAGGAGATGAAAAAGTGATCGTCCCGTTCGTATCCGTAAGAATAATGCCATCTAAAGAATCACTGATAAGGTTCTTAAAAAATAATTCACTGCGCAACAACTGTTCTTCTGCCTTTTTCCTTTGTGTAATGTCGTGCTGGGTACCCCATACTCTTTTCAACAAGCCATTTTCTACAATACCCGTCATATTGTTAATGAAGAAGAGTTTGTTCCCATTTATATCATGCTCCTGGGTTTCGGCATTGGCGATTCTATATCCATTTTTAATGAATGTAAAGAGATAGTCCACCACTTTGGGATCATCCAGGTTCATCATATTCTCCATTTTCATTCCTGTCATTTCCCCGGCACTGTTCAGGCCGTACATGCGGGCCATGTTATCATTACATTCCGTCAGATATGCATGATGCCGGCAATGTTCAATAAGTTTATCAGCGGGCCAGTCAGCGGGTGCGGGTATCTCAAGTTCCAGTTTCCATAAACCTTCTGCACTCAGCTCATACGCTTTGAACCGCTCTTCATACTCCCCTGGTTTGTCATCAATTTTATTTTCTAACTGTGTTATTTCTTTAACGGAAGTACCGATACACTGGATAGCTTCAGGCTCATCATTATCGTTCAGAATAGTTTGAAATTCCCAGCGGACATGCTTAAAGGTCTTATCCGGTAACTGGTGATGGAAGTCTGCCAAAAAGGGAACTCCGGGTTGTGCAAAACATTCTTTGACGATGGATTGATACATTTTTTTTTCTGCCACCGGAATCAGAGCGGAAAAAGGGGTTCCTTCAGCAACTGAACCAGCAAATCCGTTCAACTGGAGAAACAACGGATTGATATAAAAACAATCCCCCTGCAAATCAGTAAGTATATAGTAAAACTGACCTGAGCTGTGGAAATATTTTCTTAATGCCTTTGTACGGAGCAAGTCGATCATGTGTTCTTAGTTGGGAATTAACCGGGTTCTTTGGACAAGTGCATAAAATTAATCCATATTCAGCAGTATCAATAACCCGGCGGCTATTGTTTAGTGGTAGGGAATTCTAAATAAGGGAAAAGCCGTTACGGCGGTAACGGCTTACTATTAAAATCAGGTTTATTACTTATTAAAAGCCCTTGTTATCTGTGGTATTATATTTCTGCAATAAAGGACATTCCGCTGCAGAGATATTATCTACCATGATATAGTAGGTAGGGATAATTGCCTTCATCCATTTATCAAGCGTTTTAGCTTTCTTTTCTTCCAATGCAAACTGGGATATCCGGCTATAATCATCCCGCATATTCATCCGGTGGGGCTCCGACCTTGATTTCAGGAAGATGATCCGAACGCCTTTTTTACCCTGCTCACTCAGGAAAGGAGTGGGTTGCGATATATCACCTACTTTCATTTTACTGATCATCGCCACCATATCCTTATCCAGTTCATCAATGGTAACATAGGTAGAGCCATCACGGCTGGTCAGGAATGGCCCGAGGAATTTGGCAGACTCATCATCGCTATGCTTGGTAGCAGCTTCATTAAATCCTATTGTTCCCGCAATGATCTTAGCACGGATGCTGTCCAGTTTAACAATAGCCTGTTTAATCTCATCATCCGTAACAGGGGGGATACGAAGGATATGACGAACCACGGCATTATCACCATTTCGTTGTTCAAGTGTAATAAGATGATACCCGAATTTTGATTTGACAGGTGCTGATATCTCTCCTTCCTTCAGCCGGAAAGCAGTAGATAAGAAAACGGGATCCCAGGTTTTTTCATTCCGGTTGATCTCGTATAACCCGCCCCTTTCTTTACTACCCGGATCTTCTGAAACTTTCATCGCCAGCTGAGAAAAAGTGGTCAGTTTACTTTCAATCTGCTTTTTATAGTTATTCATCTCGCTTACAATATACTGCTCAAGATCCCGTGATGCTTTTGGATAAATAACGATCTGGCCAATTTCTAACTGTGATTCGTAAAAAGGTAAACTATCCTTGGGTATTTTATCAAAAAAGGCTTTTACTTCCACCGGGGTGATCCGGACATTCTCCACTACTTTCTTCTGCATCGCATCCGCCAGTTTTCTTTCTTTTACGGATTCCCTTGCATCGTCTTTGATCTGGTAAACGGTTTTGCCGGCCATTTCTTCCAGGGCTTCCTGTGTACCGACCTGGTTAATAAAATAACGGATCCTTTGCTCCAGTTCAGCTTCCACTTCTTCGTCCGTAACCGGAAGCGAATCTTTCTCGGCCTGCAGCATCAGTACTTTAGAAATAACAGCTTGCTGCATCAGTAAACATTCTGCACTGTCAGGCATAGTTTGACCCTGCCGTTGCATATCCAAAATAGAATTCCTGATATCAGACTGAAGAATGATGCGGTCACCAACAATGGCAACGATCTTATCACCTACTGCTTTTTTGGGCTGTCCCTGGGCTGCTACCGCAAAGCCCAGAACCAGGAAAAAAGCAGTGACTAGTTTTTTTGTGTAAAGCATGACTTCAAAAGTAATTTCCTATAGATGACGGAGTAAATCCCGAACAGGTATTTAACAAAAGTTTGAGGGGAAAGCCCCGCTATTGATGAATCAGCTGCGGATAGTTTACCCGCAGCTGATCATTTGATCTTATAATGTACGTTTTACTTCTTCTTCCTCGTAGGCTTCCACCACATCCCCGACTTTGACATCGCTGTAGTTTTTGATCGTTAA
>JAEUVP010000028.1 GCA_016786805.1 Chitinophagaceae bacterium
AACCCACCTGCTTTGTATGTGAAACATAAACCCTGAGCATCAATGCTTGTTGATCACAAATTTTTCTACGGTCTGCTCGCCGGTTTCAACAGCGATGATCCGTAAACTATAAATACCTGCCGGGAGGTTTTCTACCTGCAGGTTGTTGCCGGTAACCCCTCTCCATTGTTTCACCACTTTACCGGTCATATCCACCACGGTCACATTCCGGGCAGTAGTGGCATCTTCAAACACCACATTTACTTTTCCATCCAAACTCGGATTCGGATAGATGACAGTTTTACCCAGCACCCCTTCTCCCCTTACGATACGGATATCACTTGCTTTTGATCTTCCGTCCAGGTCCACCTGGCGTATCCTGTACTGGGATATCCCTTTGATGGTATTAGGATCGGTAAAAGTATAACTCAGTATGGCATCACTGTTACCCGCCTGTGCCTGCGAAGCAACATAACCTACTTCCTGCCAGCTGCCGTTTGCAAAGCGTTCAACAGAAAACCCTGAATTGTTTTGCTCACTGGAAGTCTGCCAGTTCAATAGTACCGCAGCACCATTACGGCGTGCTGTAAAAGATGCAAAGGCAACCGGCAACGGTGACTCCTGGATGATGATCGTATTACCACAAGTGCCTCCCTGGCAAACACCATTACTGGCTGTGTGACGGGTCACCCGAACGGTAATAACAGATCCGCAGGGAATAGTGAAAGGAGCTGTGCTGTAAGAGGCTCCGCCTGCTACCGTAGAAGCCAGGAAACACTGGTCAACTACAGCAACAGAAGTAGATCCCCCGGCGATTACTTCCACCCGAACACTTTTGGGATTGGAGTTAGAAACATCGTTCAGTATGTTCATACTGATCGTCCCGGTGCAGGTGCCATTGCCATTATTCACAACATTGGTCTTCCTGATACCGGAAACAGTGGGGCAGGGATTTTCCTGCGCCTGTACACTTATTGCAGCAGTTACAACAAGCATTAATAAATAATTTTTTTTCATGCCTCAGGTTTTAGATGACGAAATAAATAACCCGGTTGATCAGGGATAATAATTCGGAGGCATTTCGGAAGGGATGGATTCGGCGTTATATAGCTTCTTTAATGGTCAGTACCACAGCGTAGCTGAACAAGTGAATTTCAATAACAATAAAATGTATGATAGTGGATATAAGCTGGTTTCAGAGAGGAGTAGTTGGAAGAACGGAGTTGGGCTTAATGTTACTTAAAGTTAGTACCTCTTTCCGGAAAACACAAGCCTTATCAGTAATAAATTATCCGGCTGTTTGTACAAGTTTGAAGCATTTAAGCACTTAAATTGCAGCTCCTTATTATGAACTACGCAAATTTTCCGAAGGTAGAGCTGCACCTGCACCTGGATTGCAGTCTTAGTTACGAGGTGGTCAGCCAGATCAATCCCGCTATCAGCTTTGCTGAATACCGCGAATCTTTTGTGGCCCCCCCCAAATGCACCGACCTGAAAGATTACCTGCTGCGGGCCATCAAAGGGTTTGAGCTGATGCAAACCAAAGAGCAGTTGCGGTTAGTAACGTTGGATATGTTTGAGCAGTTGAAAAGGGATCATATCATTTATGCCGAAATACGTTTTGCCCCGTTGCTGCATATAGCCAAAGGTTTAACCCCAACCGAAGTGGTTCAAACGATCAATGATGCGGCGGCTGAAGCCATTGAGCAAACAGGTGTGATGGCAGGTTTGATACTGTGTACACTTCGCCACCACACAGAAGAACAAAGTATGGAAACGGTGCAACTGGCAGCAGCTTTTAAAAATACAGTCGTGGTGGGTTTTGATATTGCCGGTGATGAAGCCGGGTTTCCCATCAGTAATCATATCAAAGCTTTTGAATATGCTCATGCCAACAATATTCCCTGTACGGCCCATGCCGGTGAAGCCCGTGGTGCCGATAGTGTCTGGGAAACAATAGCGCATTTTCATCCTTCCCGTATTGGCCATGGGGTAAGAAGCTACGAGGATAAAAAATTAATTGCTTTCCTGAAAGAAAAAAATATTCACTTAGAAGTTTGCCCGACGAGTAATGTGCAGACCAATATTTTTGATACCATTAAAGAACACACAGCTGATAAAATTTATCAAACTGGTGTTTCCATGAGTATCAATACGGATGCCCGGACTATTTCCGATACCACCCTTACCCGGGAATATGATTTATTGGAACAGTACTTTCATTGGACCTGGCAACATTTCCTGGACTGCAACCTGGCAGCCATTGAACATTCGTTCTGCAATAATGCAACAAAAGCAACAGTTAAAGAAAAACTGCTGGCAGCTTATCAGAACGCCTGATGCATCAGTTATCGAACTCTGAACTGAAGAATCCCATCTCGTAAAGAATGGAGGAGGGTGCCTTGTAATTGAGCAGGGTGTTCTTAATAATATTACTCAG
>JAEUVP010000055.1 GCA_016786805.1 Chitinophagaceae bacterium
AGGACCGGGTCGTACGTACCGCTGGTGTATCAGTTGTGCCGCCAGGTGCAATGCTGAGTAGCTATGTACGGACAGGATAAACGCTGAAAGCATCTAAGCGTGAAACCTTCCTCAAGATGAGTTTACTTTTAAGGGCCGTCAGAGACTATGACGTTGATAGGCTACAGGTGTAAAGTTGGTAACAGCAAAGCCGAGTAGTACTAATTGCCCGTACGCTTTAATTTTTTTTAATTAGATACTATCTAACATTTCCAATATGTAATTTATTAGCTATTAGCTAATGGGTTAGTTATGAACATTACTGTTCAAAACAGTCCAGAAGCTAATTGTTTTAAGATCTTATGGTGGTTTTGCCGAGGGTGTTCACCTCTTCCCATACCGAACAGAGAAGTTAAGTCCCTCATGGCCGATGGTACTGCACCACAATGCGGGAGAGTAGGTAGCTGCCATATTTATTAAAAAAGCCTTTCAGTTTTACTGGGAGGCTTTTTTGTTTTATTCCCATTTTCATTAACCTTTGTCCGCTATACATGTCCCGGAACGAACGCATCATATTAATTCTTCTTGCTGCACTCAACTTTACGCATATCCTCGACTTCATGATCATGATGCCCCTGGGTAATTTCCTGATCGAGAATTTTGGCATCAGCACTTTGCAGTTTAGTATCCTGGTGGGCTCATATTCCATAGCAGCCTTTTTCTCCGGGTTAGGCATTGCATTGTTTACGGATAAATTTGACCGAAAGAAGTCTCTGTTATTCGCTTATGTGGGTTTTGTACTTGGGACGATTGCCTGCGGGCTTGCTTCCTCCTATGGTCTTCTTTTGGCCGCACGGGTAATAGCAGGCCTTTTTGGAGGTGTAATAGGTGCCCAGGTACTGGCAATAGTGGCGGATATGTTTGTGTATGAAAGACGGGGTAGGGCTATGGGAATTGTTATGGGTGGTTTTGCCGCTGCTTCTATTATTGGAGTACCCCTGGCCTTAAAAATGACTACTATATTCCGAGAAGACTGGCATGTGCCATTTTTAATGATCGGGGGACTTGGTATTATTTTTATACCCCTGATCATCCGGACCATTCCAAGTATGACTGGTCATATCAAGCAGCAAAAGCCCGGTGAATCTCCCTTCCACGCATTGATCACGGTTTGTAAAGTGCCTGAACAACGATCTGCATTGATATTTTCAGGTTTGCTGATGATGGGGCACTTTCTGATCATCCCCTTCATTAACCCTTACCTGGAATTTAATAAAGGTTTTTCAACTGATCATACCCCCTGGATCTATTTAGTGGGCGGATTAGCTTCTATGTTCGCAGCGATTTATCTTGGAAAAATGGCTGATAAAATAGGCAAGCTTGTTGTTTTCTCTGTTTCGGTTTTTCTTTCACTTTTTATGGTGCTGATCATTACCCGTATGCCCAATGTCCCTTTTGGTATAGTCCTTCTTTTCTTCGGAATCTGGTTCATGGTGGCCACCGGCCGTATTGTAACAGCACAGGCCATGATCAGCGAAGTAGTGACCCCATCCCAACGAGGAAGTTTTATGAGTGTTAATGGAAGTGTGCAGCAATTAGGCAGCGGTCTCGCAGCACTATGCTCAGGAGCTATCGTCTATACAGACAAAGCAGGCCGTATACACAATTACGATTGGGTCGGATACTTCAGTATTCTTGTATTGCTGGTAAGCCTTTTATTTGGCAGAGCAATCTTTAAAAAAATGGATACAACAGTACCCAGCCTGTAAATTTATTTGATGACCCGGTAAACCGGGTATCTCAAATGTGCCGGTTCATACCATGGTGAATTTTGGTACACAAAATTTAGCTGTGCTCTTCCATCTTTTGCAAACAGGGTATCCGTTTTTCTTTTTTCTTCCAGCTTCAGCCGGAGGTCAGGGTTTGATTGTAAATGATCAGCTGCAATATCTTCAAATGCGTACGCAGAGTATCCTTCTTTTTGGCCAAGAACCGCATCAAAATAATTCCAGGCAAAATAGGAATCTTCTGCCTGTGGTTCCAGTGTCTCTATTAAAAAGCGGTTAGCTACCTGGTTAAGCGGAATATACCAATCTCCTTTTTTGAAAATAATTTTCTGCATACTGCTGCTTGTCTTTACATCAGTATTGAGGTGGTGCATTTCATATTGGCGGGCCAACGTTTTATAATCTTCGATCTTATAAATTTCCACTTCAATGAGTGAATCTTTTTTCAGTTGGATCATCTGAACTTTATTGAGCTTCAGCAGTTCGATAACTTTCCACCAGCCCTGCGGGATGATATAGGCTTTAGGTTTTTGGACAACCGATTTCACAGGAAAGTAATTAAAGATCGGGATCTTTTTTTCAAAAGGTTTATTCCTGTCATAGTATAACCTGGGTAAACCAGAAACTTCGCTGGGCTTCCGGCCGGACTCAAATCCTTTGTACAATACTTCTTTAAATTTTGACCGGTCTAATGACCAGCTGATGGGAAACTCGGGCTGTGTTCTTGCAGTATTCTTCGTCACATCCCGCAGGCTTTTTATCTTATCACTATTAGAGCTGGTGAATTCAATGAAGCTTTTCATTAATTCATAAGTTGCCATAACTCTTTTGTCATATGCCTTCAGCATATGCGTTTCTGGTACAAAGGAGAATGTATGCCAGAGTGCTGCATAACCGCTGGCATAGCGGGGGCCATCCCAGTATTCAGGCCACCCGTTTTCGGGTTTATCACCAAAGGAGTTAACGTAAGGGATCATGTCATATCCCTTATTCTTCATGGAGGAATACAGGGCGGGTTCAAATTCTTTCTCGAGGTAATCACCCATTACGCCACCTAACTTATTATGCTGTGTTGTCAATAAGGTCATCACATGCTGGTAATCGGCACCATTGCTTACATGATTATCTACAAAAACATCCGGATCGGTCAAATGAAATATTTCAGTGAAGGCTCTTGCATCTTTTGAATCGCATTTGATGAAATCACGGTTCAGATCAAGATTCTGCGAGTTGCCACGAAATCCAAATTCTTCAGGTCCATTTTGATCAACACGATAATTATTACTCCTGTTAAGACAGCCACCGATATTATAAACAGGAATAAACGTCAGGACAATATTATCAGCGATCTTGTATTTGTTGGCCACAATATCTCTTACCAGTAACATGCTGGCATCGATACCATCAGGTTCGCCGGGATGAATACCGTTATTAATAAGAATGATCCGTTTGTTATTCTTGCGGATATTCTCAAAGTTATAATCACCGTTATTGGATACTACCACCAGGTGCAGCGGGTAGCCGGCATCTGTCATGCTCATGGTCAGCATCTTTACTTTACCGGATTGCTGATCCAGTTTCTGCCACCAGTCAATGATCTCAAAATAGGTGGGGGTTTCTTTTCCGCCGGATCTTTCAAACCGGGTTGAAAGGTTTTGGGTATTGGAAGTAAGTGATAGAAGCAGAAGAAGGGATACAATTAGTTTTCTCATGATCATTGATTGAGATAAATGGAGCGGTTGGTTTTCGCCTGTGCAGTAAAAATAAAAAGGCATCCTGATTAAAGGATGCCTTTCAAATAATTTATACGAACAACTTATTTAGCTGCTGCAGCTGCATTAGCTTTTCTTGCTAATTTGCTCTTCAGGTTAGAAGCTTTGTTCTTATGGATAACACCACGTTTAGCTAATTTGTCGATCATACCGGCAACTTCAGGGAATTTATCCGCCATTTCCTTTCCTTTTGCTGCTTTCAGGTCACGGATGGCATTACGGGTGGTTTTGCCATTGTATTTGTTTCTTTCCCGGCGTTTAGCAGCCTGACGTACATCTTTTTTTGTTGCCTTGTGATTAGCCATCTATATCAATTTTAAGGACGGCAAAGGTAAGGCCGGGGGCCTTATTCACCAAATTTCAGGGAAGTTTATTCCAAAAAAGCCGGATAGGGGACCGGAGGTTGAAAGGAGCGTCGCAAGGGGCGATGCCCAAAGATACTCTGTTGGCCCACAAGGCTTTCTAAAACCCTCATAATGAGCCGGGGTTTTCGGTTTTTTGAGCGATATTTGTGCCCCTGATTTCACCAACTTCCTAATTCCTGTTTTCATGAAGGATTTTTCCTATATCACTAATTCCCATCCCGGTTTTATTGAAAACCTGTACCAGGATTTCGTAAAGGATCCTAACAGTATTGACCCCGAGCTCAAAAAATTTTTTGAGGGGTTTGACTATGCTATTGGTTACGCAAAAAATGAGCTGAATGGTCATGCACCTGTAGCAGTTACTACCAGTGTTACCAGCGGTGATGGTATTGACTGGAAAAAGGAATTGGGTGTTTACCGCATGATCCTTGGCTACAGGAATAAAGGTCACCTGATCGCTAAGACAAATCCTATCCGGGAAAGAAGAGACAGGGATGCTAATCTGAACCTGGCTTTTTTTGGATTAGAAGAAGCCGACCTGGGTAAAACGTTTCATGTAGGAGAGCGGTTGGGATTAGGTGCTACTAGTCTTCAAACTATATTAAATCATCTTCAAACGATCTATGCCAATCATGTTGGTATTGAATTCAAATATATCAGTAATCAGCAAAAGGTAAACTGGCTGACGGAGGAGATGGAAAAGAAATTTTCTGCTCCCTTATCATTAGCCAAACGGAAAAGAATACTGGAGAAACTGAACCAGGGAGTGATGTTTGAGAAATTCCTGCATACCAAGTATGTTGGACAAAAAAGATTTTCTTTAGAAGGTGGCGAAACAACAATTGCTGCGTTGGATGCCATCATCAACACAGCAGCAGATAATGAAGTGAACGAAGTGGTGATCGGCATGGCCCACCGCGGAAGACTGAATGTGCTGGCCAATATCATGGGCAAAACTTATGAGCAGATATTCAGTGAGTTTGAAGGAACAGCCAAGCGGGACCAAACCATGGGAAGTGGTGATGTGAAGTATCATATGGGTTACGGCAGTGAGCTGCAAACCATGAATGATAAAACGATCCACCTGAAGCTGATGCCAAACCCTTCGCACCTGGAAGCGGTGAACCCGGTGGTGGTTGGTTTTGCAAGGGCAAAGGCTGATGTGTTGTATAAAAGTGATTTTGATAAGATATTACCGATACTGATTCATGGTGATGCTTCGGTGGCAGGCCAGGGGATTGTATATGAAGTGCTGCAGATGAGTGACCTCGAAGGTTACTATACCGGTGGCACAATTCATTTTGTGATCAATAACCAGATCGGCTTTACTACCGACTTTGATGATGCGAGAAGTTCAGACTATTGTACTTCACTGGCTGCAGCCATACAAGCACCGGTATTTCATGTAAATGGCGATGATCCGGAAGCGGTGGTAAAATGCGTGGAGATCGCCACCCGTTACCGCCAGGAATTCAATAGTGATGTGTTCATTGATATGGTTTGTTACCGTCGTCACGGGCATAATGAAGGCGACGATCCTAAATTTACACAACCACATTTGTATGCACTGATCGATAAGCATCCGAACCCGAGAGAAGTGTATGTAAAATACTTACTGGAAAACGGTGAGCCCGATGCGCAGGAACTGGCCAAGGAAATGGAAAAGAAATTCTGGGCAGACCTGCAGGAAAGATTGGATGAAGTGAAACAAAATCCATTGCCTTATCATTACCAGCAACCGGAATTATGGTGGAAGAGTTTACGTCATGCAACGGAAGGTGATTTTGATCAGTCGCCCATAACGGCTATAACGGAAGCCAATTTCAAGAAGGTGTTCAATGCCATGATGCAATGGCCCGGGGATTTCAAGCCATTGCGGAAAGTGGAAAAGATATTGCAGGATAAAATAAAATTATTCGAGACAGAAAATAAAGTGGATTGGGCTACTGGTGAATTATTAGCTTATGGCAGTTTATTGCAGGAAGGCAAAGATGTACGCATGAGCGGACAGGATGTTCGCCGGGGCACTTTCTCCCACAGGCATGCTGTATT
>JAEUVP010000062.1 GCA_016786805.1 Chitinophagaceae bacterium
CCATATTTATCAGCATATTCGGATATACGGCCGCGACGCACATTTTTCAGTTCGAGCAGGTAAGCCAGTTTCTCACTATCAATACCATCGGGATCATAAATAAATCCATTGCTGTCAGAGGCAGTTAGCGGGATGCCACCAAAAGCAATTGTTTTCTCAATGGCATACTGGGCTACATTGCCACTGCCGGATATCACCACTTTTTTATTTTTAATGGACTGCCCTTTTGTTTTCAGCATTTCTTCCACAAAGAATAATAACCCATAACCTGTTGCTTCCGGGCGGATCAAACTACCACCATAGGTGAATCCTTTGCCGGTTAATACACCGGTAAATTCATTCGTAAGTCTTTTGAACTGTCCGAATAAATAACCGATCTCTCTTCCACCCACACCAATATCACCGGCAGGTATATCCGTGTCTTTACCAATATGCCGGAACAATTCGGTCATAAAGCTTTGACAGAAACGCATCACTTCATTGTCAGATTTTCCTTTGGGATCAAAATCGGATCCGCCTTTACCACCACCCATTGGCAATGTGGTCAGTGAATTTTTAAATACCTGTTCAAAAGCAAGGAATTTTAAAATGCTCAGGTTTACATTGGGATGAAAACGAAGACCTCCTTTATAGGGCCCGATCGCATTGTTCATCTGCACCCTGTAACCACGGTTCACCCTGTAGTTACCATTATCATCCATCCAGGGCACCCGGAAGATCAGGATACGTTCAGCCTCCGTCATCCTTTCCAGGATATTAGCTTTCGTGTATTCAGGATGTTCTTCAATAAAAGGAATGATGGCATGTGCCACTTCGGCAACAGCCTGCAGAAATTCAGGCTGGCCCGGGTTACGTTTCTTCATCAGTTGCATAAACCTGTCAACTGTCAGTTGTTTTGTGGTTATCATACAGCAAAATTTAAAATGTTAAGCAATCATTTACAGCACTTATTCCCTGCACTTCAGTCTCCAAAAATAAAAGGAGTCACTGCCTGATTTAAATGAGTAAAGTCAGAAGAATGCTGCTTTTCGTATGAGTAATGACAGGTTATTGGCTATAAACAAAATGGGTAATAAAAGAGAATAGTATCTCATTTATTACCCAACTGTAAATTTCATTTCGGGGAAACTTAAAACGCCTTTGTCTTTAAAAATTTATCGAACCATTGCTGGTAACGTTCCAGCCGGTCGGCCTGGAAACTTGGTAATGTAATTCCATGATACTGGCCGGGATAAATGACAAGTTCTGTCTGAACGGCATTCGATCGAAGTGCCTGGTACATTTGCTCACTGCCAATGGCAGGTACATTAAAATCCTTTTCACCCGTCATAAATAAAGTAGGTGTTTTGATCTTACCTGCATTCAGGAAAGGATAGGATAGCTTCAGATACTTTTCATAATTCTTATCCTTCCACGGTGGGCCCAGTTCATTATCCAGTTGCAGGATATACTGGTCCACACCATACATGGATAATTGCAAGGCACTGCCCGCACCGCTGACTGCTGCTTTAAAACGATCATCTTTAGCGATCATATAATCTGTGAGTATGCCACCATAGCTCCAGCCGGCGATACCCATCTTGGTAGCGTCCACAATTCCTTTACTGATCAAATGATCCGCAGCTCCCTGTATATCCAGCACTTCCTTATTACCCCAGTCGGCATAGATGGATTTACAGTAATCAATACCACGGCCATTACTGCCCCGGTAGTTTACGGCAACAACCGCATATCCTTTGGCAGCCAATGTTTGTCTTGTTAAGTCGAACCCATAATCATCCTGTCCAACCGGGCCACCATGAATAAAAAAGATGACCGGCAGTTTTTCTTTACCTGCGTTGGGTGGTAAGTATAAGAGACTGGAAACAGAGGCGCCATCTTTACTCTTTGATACAAATTTCTCTACAGTAGCGAGAGAAATATCTTTTACAAAATCATCCTGCACATGGGTGAGGCGGCGGAGATTATTATTCTCAAATGCATAATACTCGGAAGGCAATTGCGGGTTGGTCATGGAAGTGATCCAGCTGCCATTGGGATGTAATTCCAGGGCATTGAATGAACGGTTACCACCGATCAGTTTATTCATCTTTCCGTTCTTCGGATCAAAGGCAGCAATGTATCGTTCACAATCATCGGTAACCAGGGCAGCAATACTGCTGCCGTCTTTATTCCACCGGATATTGGTAACCGGGCGGTCAATGGATTTACTTAACAGCACCGGTTCGCCTCCCGTTGCCGGTATTACTGATAATATGGGCTGGTCATACATCAGGAAATTTTCGTCGGAGGTACTCCGCAGGTAAGCGATGGTTTTACTATCGGGGCTCCATTGGGGCGAACCATCACTTCCTTTCCAACTGGTGAGCTGTTTGGCTTCAGCACCGGGTTTGGCAGCAATAACAAAGATGTCGTTGTTACTGTTTTTATCCGGGTCTTCGGTGCGGTTACTAACGAAAGCGATAAAAGATCCGTCCGGGCTCCATTGCATACTGCCTTCATTATAATTGCCACGGGTGAGTGTATCTGTTCTCTTGGCCGCCACATCAAAAAGATAAAGATGAGTTTTACGTTTATCATATAAGTAGCCGCTGACATCCTGTTTGAAATGATATCGGTCGATCACCATCGGGTTGTTCTTTTTCTTTCCTGTTGTATCTTCCTGGTCTTTGATTGCGAGTAACAATCGTTTACCATCAGGGCTCCAGGCATAATCTGCCAGTGATCCTTTAGTGTCAGTGAGTTTGATGGCTTCACCGCCGAGCCTGTTC
>JAEUVP010000106.1 GCA_016786805.1 Chitinophagaceae bacterium
TAATATGTAAACATAATGTGACATAAAAGGCCCTGTTATATTACAGAGCCTTAACCAATGGTCGGGATGACTGGATTCGAACCAGCGACCCCTACGTCCCGAACGTAGTGCGCTACCGGGCTGCGCTACATCCCGTGATAATTACAACAAATTTAAAAAGACTCCTAGTTATTCGATGGTCTTTTCTAAAAGTTGTGGCACCTAACTACCGAATGCAGTGCCCCGCCAACGGCGGGGCTACATCCCGTGATAATTACAACAAATTTAAAAAGACTCCTAGTTATTCGATGGTCTTTTCTAAAAGTTGTGACACCTAACTACCGAATACAGTGCCCCGCCAACGGCGGGGCTACATCCCGTGATAATTACTACAAGTTTAAAAAGACTCCTGATTATTCGATAGTCATTTCTAAAAGTAGTAACCCTATCTCCCGAATGAAGTGCCCCGCCAACGGCGGGGCTACATCCCGAAAAATTATCCAATGCAAAAATAAAAAAAGCTCACAAAATTGTGAGCCTTTAAAAATTGTCGGGACGACAAGATTCGAACTTGCGACCCCTAGCACCCCATGCTAGTGCGCTACCGGGCTGCGCTACGTCCCGAACAAACCATACTCTTTCGAGTAGTAATTGGGAGGGCAAAAGTAAGGCTTTTTAGTATTTTTCAGTACCAGAAACAACCTTTATCTTCGCTGCTTAATGAAAATACTCATTAAGCAAGCCAGCATCGTTGATCCATCCTCTCCTTTTAACGGGCAAACAGCCGATATTTTTATTGAGAACGGAATAATTACCCGGATTGGTAGTTCCCTGACTGACCAGGCCGATAAAGAAATTGCAGTGCCGGGGCTCCATGTTTCCCCGGGATGGGTGGATGTCTTTGCCAATTTTGCCGACCCGGGCTATGAATTCAAGGAAACACTGGAAACCGGTGCCGCTGCTGCCGCTGCCGGTGGATATACCGATGTCTTTGTGATTCCCAATACCAATCCCTGTATTCACAACAAATCGAATGTTGAATACATCGTACAGAAAAGTAAATCTCTTACTGTCAATATTCATCCCATCGGTGCTATTACTAAAAACACCGAAGGTAAAGAGCTGGCAGAAATGTATGATATGAAGGCCAGTGGTGCCGTTGCCTTCAGTGATGGTATTAATAGTGTGCAATCAGCGGGATTACTGGTGAAAGCCCTGCAATACATCAAACCCTTTGAGGGCATACTGATCCAGGTACCCGATGATAAAAGCATCAACCCGCATGGACTGATGAATGAGGGTATTATTTCCACCCAACTGGGCTTACCGGGCAAACCGGCCATGGCCGAAGAACTGATCGTAGCCAGGGATATCAAACTGGCCCGTTATGCTGATTCGAAATTGCATTTTACCGCTGTCAGTTCAAAAAAATCACTGGAGTATATCAAAAGAGGAAAAGACAGCGGTGCTGCCGTCAGCTGCTCCGTTACTCCTTACCATCTTTTCTTCTGCGATGAAGACCTGCAAGACTATGATTCTAATTTGAAAGTAAACCCGCCGCTCCGGACAAAAGAAGACCGTGATGTGTTACGCAAAGCCATCCTTGACGGAACCGTGGATTGCATTGCCACCCATCACCTGCCGCATGAATACGACAGCAAGGTGCTGGAGTTTGAATATGCTAAAAATGGTATGATCGGGCTGGAAACTGCTTATGCCGTATTGAACACCGCCGTACCCGGTACAGCAGCTGCAAAATGGGTTGAATTATTGTCTGTCAACCCACGGAAATTATTTGCACTGGAACAGGCGGCTATTAAAGAAGGGAACAAAGCTTCACTTACTTTATTTGAGCCCTCAAAAAAGTGGACAGTTACTGAAAAAGAGATTCGGTCTAAATCAAGGAACTCTCCTTTTATCGGTAAAGAACTGACCGGGAAAGTAGCAGGCATTATAAACGGCGACAACCTTTTACTTAATTAATTATTCCGAACACAAATGATAAAAACCACTCCCCTTATCAAAGGTGCGATCACCGGGTTGTTGATGGTAGCAGCTTCTTTGATGCTGATCTACGCTACGATTTCCGCAAAGTCCCCTTTACAATACCTGGTATTTGCCTTATACGCAGCCGGCATTGCATGGACGTTGATCGCTTATTCACGGTCTGAGAACTATACCCCAACATTTAAAACTATTTTCGGGCAAGGCTTCCGTTGTTTTATTATCGTAGCATTGATTATGGTTGTTTACCGGGGCATTTACATCAACCTGCACCCGGAAATTGCCGAAGAAGGGGCAAGATTATATAAAGAAGACCTGATCAGGCAGGGCAACAAGCAGCTGCCGGAAATAGAAACTATTGTTGCATCGGCTAAAAAACAATTTACCGCAGCCGAGATTTCATTGACAATTTTCGGAACTTTACTCTCAGGCGTCGCTTTTACTGTGGTTGGAGCTTTTTTATTACTCATGAGAAAAAAATAAAATGGACATATCCCTTGTCATACCATTACTGGACGAAGCTGAATCATTACCCGAACTGTCTGCCTGGATAGAAAAGGTGATGAAAGAACATAACTATTCCTACGAAGTGAT
>JAEUVP010000124.1 GCA_016786805.1 Chitinophagaceae bacterium
GAACTGGGCAGCCGCAATATCCGTTGCAATGCCATTGCTCCCGGTTTTGTGGAAACAGATATGACCAGCTATTTAAAAGAAGGCGAAGCCGGTGATAAGTACAGGGCAGGTATTCCGCTGGGACGTTTTGCTTCTGCAGAAGATATTGCGAATGTGACCTTATTCCTAGCCAGCGATATGGGTTCTTATATCACCGGGCAAACGATCAGTGTTTGCGGCGGGTTGAATATATAAGCTAAGAGCATAAAAAAGGAAAAGAGAAAAAGAGTTTGCCAAAACTTTCTCTTTTCCTTTTTTCTTTTGATCTCCTAGCCCTGCAATTTAATCCCTCTCTTCTTGATATACGCATGCCACAATATCATTGAAGCGATGGTACGATAGGGTCGCCAGGGCTCAGCGATTGCCAGCATTTTTTCCTTGCTTGTATCTTTGGGTAATCGCTTTACTTCTTTCAAACTGTTCACCAGCGCAATATCACCCAGCGGGAAAAGATCGGTTCGCTGCAGGGCATGCATCAGGTACACATCAATGGTCCAGTGGCCGATGCCCTTGAGTTGTATCATTTGTTCCCTGACAACTTCATCCGGCAATACCGATAGTTTTTTCAGGCTGATCCTTTTGGAACGAATGGCCAGGGCCAGTTCCCTTGCATAAACGGTCTTTTGCCGGGTGAAATAGCAAGCTCTTAATTCTTCATCACTCAGGGAAAGAATTTTAGCCGGGGTTACATACCCGATCCTTTCTTTTAATTTTTTGAATGCAGCATAGGCGGCGGCCAGTGAAACCTGCTGTTCCAGTATGGTGAGAATAAGAGTTTGAAAAGTAGCTGGCCTTGTCCACATGGGTGGATGGCCATGATCTTTAATAATAGCCTGCAGTTCCTTATCTTTTTTAGCCAGTTGATCACAAATAGTAATGAAATCAGCAGCACTGAAAGTCTGAATGGCAACGGGGTTATTCTTTTTCAAGCGATTCCGGCAGTTTATTTCTTTTTGAATTTTGCGATCGCCTGCTTTGTAAAATCACTCAGTACTAATTTTCCACTGATCGCTGCCCGTTCAACGAGCAACTGGTTCCAATGTTCAGTTCCTTTCCAGAATATTTTTTTCATCGCTGCCATAGCTTCCGGGCTGGAATGTACCAGTGTATGTGAAAGCTTTTGTATCGCTTCATCCATATCCGCTGTTGTATGATGCAGCTCTGCATATAATCCTTTTTTCCGGGCCCATTCGGCATTGCGCCACATCGTGGCATCAATAGCCAGTTGTGAAAAAGCTGCCACACCTATTTTTCTTTCCACCGCAGGTCCGACTACAAAAGGACCAATACCAACTGCCAGTTCACTCAGCTTCACATCTGCACCTTCCATGGCGATTGCATAATCAGCTGCCGCAGCAATACCTACGCCACCACCCACACATTTACCCTGTATGCGGGCAATCACAAATTTGGAGCAGACCCTGATCGCATTGATCACCTGGGCAAAGCCGCTGAAAAATTGCAGGCCCTGTTCTTCATTTTGTATAGCGGCCAATTCATCAAACGAAGCGCCAGCACAAAATGCTTTCTCTCCTGCCGAACGAAGGATGACCAGTTTTGTTTCTGAATCATTTCCCGCACCATGAATGGCCTGAGCCAGTTCATCCAGTATCTTACCGGGCAATGAATTGCTTTGCGGGTGAAAGAATTCAATAGTTGTTATCCCATGATGATAAGATGATCTTACATATGCGTCTGACATAAAAAACGATTTAAAGTAATTATTGGTTCTTTTTTGCCACCATCGTTAATATCGTGGCCACTCCTACAACAGGTTCGGCTGTACCGTCCAGCATTTCCACCAGCCATTTCACAATACCCTTATCAATATCATCTCCCCGCTTCATATCCTCCGGCTTCTCCGCCACTCTTTTATCATTGGGTAATTTTTCTTTGCAGGTAAAACGAATTTGTATTTCCGCACCGGGATAAACCGGCTTGGTGAAACGCAGTTCATCAATGCCATAATTCAGTAACACCGGGTTCTTTGCATAACTGTCCACAAACAAACCTGCGGCAATACTCATGATCAAATAACCATGTGCCACCTGCTGTTCAAACATGGTACCATTAAAATCGGTTGTTTTGATATGCGCATAAAAATGATCCCCGCTCAGGTCGGCGAACTGGTCTATATCTTCGCTGCTGATAATTCTTTTATCCGTCAGCAACTGATCACCCACCTGCAGTTCTTCAAAATACTTTTGAAACGGATGTTTACCGGGATCTTTTCCTTTAGCGTTAGGTTGATAAACATTGGTGATACCGGTGATCATCGTGGGGGATCCCTGTAAGGCTGTTCGCTGCAAATAATGTTTTACGCCGCGAATACCACCCATTTCTTCACCACCACCGGCACGGCCCGGGCCGCCATGCACCAATAAAGGAAGCGGTGAACCATGGCCGGTGCTTTCTTTGGCACATTCATTATTCAGTACTAATATTCTTCCATGATGTGTGGCGGCACCGATCACATAATGGCGGGCAATTTTTTCATCCGCTGTTACAATCGTTGTCACCAATGAGCCCTTGCCCAGCTTGCTCAATGCAATCGCATCATCCGGGTTCTTATATGGCATAATCGTACTCACCGGGCCAAAAGCTTCCACCTCATGTACTTCTTTTGATGCAAATGGCTTGTCATTCATTAATAAGACCGGTGAGATAAATGCGCCTTTGCCGGCATCTGCATCAATCACTTCCACACTATCCAATGAACCATACACGATCTGTGAAGAGGCTAATAATTTTTGCACCTGTGCTTTCACTTCCTGCCGTTGTGTTTCACCGGCTAAGCTTCCCATTCTTACTTTCTCATTCAGCGGGTTGCCGATCGTGGTTTGCGAAAGTGCCGAAGCGATCGCTTTCCACATGTCCTCCATTTTATTCTCGGGCACAAATATGCGGCGGATACCCGTGCAGCGCTGACCTGCTTTCAGCGTCATCTCCCGGCGCACTTCTTTTACAAACACCTCCCATTCCGGCATTCCGGGCTGCACATCATTCCCAAGTACAATACAGTTCAGGCTGTCAGCCTCCATCGTGAACGGAACATTATTAGCTAAAATATTTTTATTTGATTTTAATAACAGCCCGGTGGTGGCAGAACCGGTGAACGTAACCACATCCTGGGAACTAACATTATCCAGTATATCGCCGGCTGAACCACAAATAAGTTGCAATGCTCCTTCAGGTAAAATTTTGGAGGCGATGATCTCTTTTACCACTGCTTCTGTTAAGTAGGAAGTAACCGTTGCCGGTTTTACAATGGCCGGCATTCCTGCTAATAAATTCACAGCAATTTTTTCCAGCATTCCCCACACAGGGAAATTAAAAGCATTGATATGAACCGCCACTCCTTCTTTGGGTGTCAGGATATGCGTACCCATGAACGTATTTTGCTTGCTGAGGTTATGACTTTCGCCATCGATGCAAAATACTTCGTCCGGGAATTTACGGCGCAGCGATGCATTGGCAAATAAATTACCGATGCCACCTTCTATATCTACCCAGCTGTCGGCTTTGGTAGCCCCGGTCTGGTAACTGACCGCATAAAATTTATCAAGATGATTTCTCAAATGCAGGGCCAGGGCTTTCAGCATGTTACCCCGCTGGTGAAAGGTCATTGTACGTAGGGCGGTATTACCCACCGATCTTCCGTAGTCAAGCATGGCTTTAAAGTCAAGGCCTTTGGTACTGGCCGCAGCGATTGGTTCCCCCGTCACTGCATTGAAGAGAATTTGCCCGTCTCCATCCCCGTTCACCCACCCACCATTTGTATAGTTCTGTAGTTTATTCATCATTGCAAGCATCTTTTAACCTTAACGAAATTACCCGAAAAACAAAAAGAACCGGTCAAATGATTTTAGTCATAGTAAAAAAAACAGGGCCGTTTAACTTTGGCGTCTAAAAACACACGATTATGAAAAAGATTGCCAGCTTGCTCGTTATTTTATTAGGGCTTACTATTGCCGTTTCGGCCCAGGCCAAATGGAAAGAATTAAGCGATTTCCATGATATCATGAGTGCCACCTTCCACCCGGCTGAAGAAGGTAAACTGGATCCCATTAAAACCCGCAGCCAGGAAATGATCGACAAAGCAGTAGCCTGGAAAACCTCCACCGCCCCGGAAGGTTTTAATAAAGACGCCATTAAAGAACAATTAAAAAGACTGGTAAAAGGCAGCAAAGAATTACAAAAGCTGATCAAAAGCAACGGAACCGATAAACAGATTACTGAAAAATTAACAGCCTTACATGACCTGTTTCATGAAATGACCGAAAAATGCAAAGGAGAAGATCATAAACAATGATAAATTTGCGGCTGTATTTTATCATTCAGGAATTTAAAACACAATTACTACATGAAAAAACTGATCCTGCTTTTAGCAAGTGCCTTTATACTATTTGCTTGTAATAACGATGACAAACATAACCATGCCGGCTCTGCCCCAAAAACCGAAG
>JAEUVP010000128.1 GCA_016786805.1 Chitinophagaceae bacterium
GATGAAGCTGTAATGGTCATCATATGTGGCGAGATTTTTTTAAACTTAAACTCATTAAACGATTTTAACTCGTTTGCATATTTGGCAAAATCCGCACCTTCTATAGAACTGCTTTGTAAATATTTCAAATCAGCGTTAATGGTAATTTCATAACCATTTAATAAAACGTCAATATTCTTCAGGTTGCTTTCAATGCTTTTAGCAATGCTGCTGTTATTATTTGAACATAAATAGCCGTAGTTAATTTTCTTTATTTCGGCAAGCTCAGCTTTCAATCTTTTCAGGTCCTGTGTTATGCTTATCCACGCACCATAGGCATCGTTTGTATGCCGCCAGTGTTCATTGGTGCAGGTCTTAGTTATGGGGGCCTTCATGCAGGCTGTGAGTTCTTTTATCAGTTTATCAACCGCCTCGTTGTACCAGTCAACATATTTGACATAATTGGCCACCTGTCGTGCCAATAACTGTTCTTTTCTATTTCTATCGTCAAAATCGTTGTTTGCTTTGGCAACAGTGGTTTGTGGCTTAACTTTTAACCCGGCATCTACCAATGCCATCTCATAGCATTCGTCGGCAGTTGGCAATTTTTTCTGGGCAATCAATTGCTCCTCTGTTTTTAATTCGGCCGCTGTCTTGGGTCTCAATACCACCAGGCTGCCTTTGTACGTAGCCGTAGTTGACCTGGAATAAAAACTATTAGAATTTTTAAACTGAAGCGGTATAATTAGTTTACCTGTTCTGTCTGCAAATCCCTGAATGCCCCCTTTCTCCACTTTGATCAAACCATTGTAACAGGCACTTATGTCGTCGTACTTACATTCAATAAGTTCTTTACCGGTTCTATCAATCATCCCCCACAGATTGTTTTTCTTTACCGCTACCAACCCTGTTTCATCATCGGCAAAACGACAATCGTCGTAATTAATACTGCATTCCTGTTTTAGCTGGTCGTTGAACAAAGCCAGTTCGCCTTTTGCATTTTTGGCGATTTTGAAGTTCCGGTTGAACAGGTTCATGTAACCATAGTATTTCATATCCAATGGCTCTTTGACCAGCGAGCCATTGGTGATATCAAAGGCAGTATATTGTTGATTCTTTTCTAATAGGAGGTAGTTCTTCAGCCTGAAAATAAGGTGGTACTCCAGTGGAATAACTACTTCTCCTTTGGTGTTGATGACACCGGTCTTATTTTCACTATATCCACCTTTACTGACGACCGCAAGGCCATCTGTAAAATTCCCAAAGCTTTTATACTCACAAGGAATGACTATTTTGGGCGACAGGTCGGCAAAGCCCCACAAATTATCATTATTTAGTACGGCTATCATTCCATCGGCATAATCCCCGCAAAGCTTTCCGGCTATATCTCCTTTAACATTTTTAAGTTTATCATAAAAAAGGATCTTTCCATCTTTTACCTGATAGTACTCACCATTGGAAATGGGTGTGATGTATTCTTTATTGTTATTTGTGACTTCATTACCCTTCTTGTCAATATAGAAATAGTTGGTTTTGTCGTTGGTAACCTTTGCAAAGCCGTTGCTGTACTGATAAAAGTTGGCATATTGAGCTGGGATCACCACTTTGCCCAGCGAATCGCAATAGCCATATTTCCCGTCTTGCTTAAAGGCTATCCTGTTCTCAAAACACCCGTCCATCCATTCATAATTGGTGTTTGCCACTACAACAAAGCCATTTTGGGCATTTACTGGGATTAGTGCAACTAAACCTAATGCAATTGTCAGCGTAATTTTTCTTGTGGTCATATCCTATAAAAATAAGTACCTCCAAATATTCCGGATATACCCGTTGCCGGGTATTTTTTGGGACTGAATGGACGCTTTTGGCAAGATATTTTCTCAAAATACGAGCATCAGACCCATAACGTTACATCCAGCTTTTTCCCCTCCAACGCATTTTCTTTTTTTCGAATTTCTGCTTTCAGAGGCAGGAGATAGGTTCTTTTTTTGGTATCAAACCAGATGGCGGTCTTCCATTCTGTTTTCCCGATACAGGCGGTGGCCTTTAACCGGCCCCAGCCCTCTTCCTGCCATCCGGCATTCTCCCGAATCTCTTTGGACATCTCTTTAGGTACGGAAACAAAGAACCACCCTACAGGCGGCTGATATTTCCAGACTTTGGCGGAAAAGGAGTATTGAAGTTTGTGGGACATTTGGAAAATTGCTTTTTGCCGCAGATCGGATTAACAGGAATTGGTGATGTGTTGGCTATAGGGATCATTGTAAAATTAGTCTTCCTTCCCCCCTTTCTCTCCCACAAACCAATGCTCCTTGTTTTTAAACAAAACATTAAAGGTGGTGAGTGAACCGTAGCAACGGGTGATATACTGTTGAAGATTTACTTTGTCTTCGTCACTGAGTTTTTTGTGGCTGTTGATGTTTTGCTCCAGTACCCTTAGCCGGTCGCGGAGCATCACGATCTTGTGAAAAAAATCGTCCACCGGGATTTCCTTTGGTTTTAATGATTTGTCGGCCGGTTGGAGTAATAAAGTGCCACCGGTCCACCGGTCACCCAGGGGTACGATCTCGGTCATCCCTCCCCAAAGCCTCAGGATCTTGAGCAGGGAACGCTCGGCTTCGCTATGGGTTTCAATTTCCTCTGTTATCTCTTCATGAATGATCTCTTCCAGCTTGGGATCTGTTTTATCCACTTCTTTGATGCCATGATGAATAAAGGAAATCAGGTAAGAGGCGTAGCGTATGCCGACAATGACACCGGGGCCGAATTGCGTATGCTGCAGCCGGGTGCCAATGCCAAGTTTGGTGGGTTCCATCTGTGGTTGTTTTTGGGTGCTAACTTAATCAGTTTTTTAATACACCCACTTTTTTAAAACCACCGCTTAAAGAAATTCCAGGCGTTATCGCGGAATATGTTTTGAACCACCAGGTCCGGGGTCACTTTATTGAATCCGTTTTTGATCCGTTCGGGATGGTCTTTGAAATAATTATAGGCATGCCGTTCCAGGAAGCTGGCGAGATCATCATATTGTTCGGCTGTCCAGAAAGCATTCAGCGGATCGACCAGTCCGTCGTAATCCGAACCGATGGCAATATGTCCCCAGGCATAAAGCCCATTGGCATCCAGCAATTCGGCGATATATTGAACCTGTTTCCACATCAGTTCACTGCGGTAATGCATGATTTTGTTCCGCGCCAGGGAATGTTTTACGCGGCTGATGGTTTCATCACTGGCAATCCGGCGTTCGTCCAGCTGCAGGCCCAGGATTCCATCACTTTTCACCATTTCAATGATCTCGTCATCAAAGAAATTGATCAGATTGTGGTCTTTGAAATTACCATCGCCACCCATAACGTCCTCCACCGGGTTGATAAATGTATTTCCGATCTCCGGGAATTGGGAAACCGTAGCTCCCAGGGTAGGCAGGCCGTTACAAACCCCGTGACTGATGATAATGGGAAAATCGCTGTTGTATTTACTTTTCCGGAGGGCATAGAATTCCTTGCGGGCCACGGCGCTCATGTGTTTGACATCGATGAAGATTCTTCGTCCGCCGGTTTTGCGCAACAATATATCCAGTACGGAGCGACCCAGGGTAGTGAAGCCCGAATTGATCCCTTCTTCCTGGTTGGTCAGTTTGCCGATCTGTTTCCGCAGACTGCGGGCATGCCCGCAGAGTTCATTATAAAAATGATGGCTGAATGTTACAAACCAGGGCGCATTGGGCATTTTTTTCAGCGCTTCGGCATTGGCTTTTACTTCAGCGGGTGTACAGGGGTTTTCCAACCCACAATTCAGGATATGCAATCCTTCCACGGCCGGGATCAGGGCCAGGTTCAGCGGCAGGTCGCGACGGGTACCCGCCTGGACAATTTCATTGGCCGCCATTGCCTGTTGCAGTTCGGTAAAATTTTTAACCAGGCGATAGGTGTACCAGTATCCATCGATCTTCATTGGCTGGCTTTCCTGCTGCTCCATGAATTTGATCTCTCGTTTGAAGTCGGCCCAGTAATCTTTCATTCCCTGAATGGCATTGATCCGGGGTTCGCCGAATTCGGATACAAAATCATTGGCGATATCACTGATCTTGCCGGATCCCAGTTTGTTTTTGAAAAAAAACTTCTCCACGCTTCCGAGTCCAACGGCCATTACCAGCAGCCGGCCATATAGGGCAGCCGTCAGGTTGTTTTGCCTGAATTTGGTTATGCTGAGAAAATAGTTCAGCAACTTATCCCCCAGTTTGGGTGGATCATAGTACCAGAGACTCGAGCGGTTGTTGATCGAATCGCTTTGCGCACCCGGCGCTTTACCGTTATCGGTATGCGCGCGTGCAAAGGTTTTGTAATTGGGATGGCAATGCAGATCGATGGAAAAATCTAAAAAAGGCATGATGAGAATTTATTGTTTAGGGATAAGGGTTGGTTTTACCAGCACTACTTTCGCGTTGCTCAGAATTTTTACCTTGGCCTCCTCCGGTTTGATACTATCCTGTTTCAG
>JAEUVP010000132.1 GCA_016786805.1 Chitinophagaceae bacterium
AAGAAATTATACAAGGCCGGGGAGATCGGGCAGTTGAATTGTATTGAAGCCTCCTTTGACCGGCATACGGCATTGGGTGCCTGGCAATATACCATGCCGACTGATGCAACAACGAATACCATTGCCTGGAAAAAATACCTGAAGGAAAATCCATCAACCCCTTTTGACGCAAAACGTTTTTTCTGGTGGCGGAATTATAAGGAATACGGAACCGGCGTGGCCGGTGATTTGTTTGTTCATTTATTATCCGGCATCCATTTTTTAACCGATTCGAAAGGGCCATCGAAAATATTTGCCACCGGTGATCTTAGTTACTGGAAAGATGGCCGCAATGTGCCTGATGTAATGACAGGTGTAATGGAATACAAAGCCACGAAAGAGCACCCAGCTTTCCAGGTCTTATTAAAAGTAAACCTCGCCAGTGGAGCCGAAAAAGTAGAAAGTGGTAAAGTGAAATTTTATGGTACAGAAGGAGTGATTGATTTTGGCTGGAATGATTTTACTGTGTACCGGAATAAATTTTCTTCCTTTCCCAATATAGGAGGATGGGATGCACTGGATACTTATCCCGATGCTATGCAAAAGGAAATATGGAAAAATTACCAGCAACAATATCCCGATGCGTTGTTGCCTAAAACAGATCTTTCGGCGATCCGGTATGCAGCACCTGCAGGGTATGATGACCGGCTGGATCATTTCATTCATTTCTTTGAATCGGTACGTACCGGTAAACCGGTGGTGGAAGATGCCAATTTTGGTTTCCGGGCAGCAGCTCCCTGTTTGGCCTGCAACGATAGTTACTTTCAGCAAAAGGTCATTCACTGGGACCCGGTACACATGAAACTTGTCAATAACAAATAATTGAATAGTCAGGCTCATTATTGACTGTGCCATGGTCTGTGGACTGTCGTCCGCCGTCCCTTCTTATCTTTGCTCCATGCCAGAAAAAACATATTCCTACCAACAGTTATTTGATTTTACTAAAGCAGTCTTCGAAAAAATTGGTTGTTCTCCTGAACATGCTGATACGGCTACCAAAGCCTTATTATCGGCAGATGTACGTGGTGTCGATTCGCATGGTGTGGCCCGGTTGAGTGGTTACGTTCGTTTATGGGAAGCCAAAAGAGTGAATGCGACACCTGTTATTAAAATTATTCATGAAACACCTTCAACAGCGGTGGTGGATGGAGATAGTGGCCTGGGTTTGGTGATCGCACCGTTTGCGATGCAGATCGCTATTGAAAAAGCAAAACAAGTAGGTACGGGTTGGGTAAGTGTACAGAACAGTAATCATTTTGGTATTGCAGCCCATCATGCTATGATGGCATTGGAACATGATATGATGGGGATTGCTATGACTAATGCAAGCCCCTTAGTGGCACCAACTTTTTCGATTGATAAAATGCTGGGCACAAATCCTATTTGTGTGGCGGCACCTGCCGGGAAAGAACCTGCATTTGTTGCTGACCTTGCCACCACCACAGCTGCCAATGGTAAATTAGAAATACTACAGCGCAAAAGTTTGGATACTCCTACCGGCTGGGTACAGGATGCAGAAGGTAACCCTTCCACTGATCCGCATATTTTAAAAAAGGGCGGAGCTTTGTTGCCTTTGGGTGGCGACAGGGATCATGGCAGTCATAAAGGCTATGCTTTGGGTGCGGTGGTGGATATTTTTTCTGCTTTATTAAGTGGGGCGAACTATGCACCCTGGGTGCCACCTTTCCCTGCGTATGTGCCGATGCCGGCACAACAACCGGGAAAAGGTATCGGGCATTTCTTAGGTGCGATGCGGATCGATGCCTTCCGGCCGGCCGCTGATTTTAAAAAAGATATGGATCACTGGATACAGGGGTTCCGTTCCTGCAGGACCGTGCCCGGCCAGGAGAAAGTATTAGTACCGGGTGACCCGGAAAGAGAATATGAAGCGGAACGAATGCAGCACGGGATTCCATTGTTACAAACAGTTGTTGATGATATGACACTGTTGGGAAATCGTTTAGGCCTGGTCTTATGATCCCGGTAACGATTTCGTAAATACAAATAGTTTTATATCGTAATTCATTCACGTAACTCCTGTTGCTGTTATCTTTGCAACCCTGTCTGCCGACAGGCAGGTATCTTAATAATCCTTTAAAATCTCGGAGGGGGGAACAAAATGAAAGTAATGAAGTTTGGAGGCACCAGTGTGGGCAAACCGGAAAGGATGCACCATATTGTGTCGCTGGTGACCAAAGAAACAGAACCGGCTATCGTGGTGTTATCTGCTTTGTCGGGAACCACCAATGCATTGGTGGAAATTGGTGAACATATTTCTAAGGGTGACCGGAATGCGGCCAAGCAAACCATTGATAAGCTGGAAGCACACTACCAGGATTTTGTTTCCAAGCTGGTGCAAAAACCCGAATCGGTGGCTAAAGCAAAATCCATTATTGCGGAACATTTTGAATTCCTGAATATTATTTTGAAGATATCTTTTAGCGAAGCGTTGAGTAAAGATATCCTGGCGCAGGGTGAACTACTCTCTACCAAATTATTCTGTGTGTACCTCGAAGAACAGGGCATTGAACATATGTTATTACCGGCGTTGGAATTTATGACGATTGATTCCTATGATGAA
>JAEUVP010000147.1 GCA_016786805.1 Chitinophagaceae bacterium
AAACTGGCTGGTAAGAAAAGCCATGCACGGGGGATTGGATTTTTTTTCATAGTCAGGATATTAGGATGGTGTCCCGGTTTGCATCATTTACTCTTCTGCAATCCGGGCGGGTAATTCGGCTTGTTCCGGAAAGTGGTGGGAGGTGATAATGCGATAAGTGGAAGACGATCGTCTTTGCCGGTTGGTTCTTTCATAGATAGAATGAGCACAGGTTCGCTGTTAACTCCTGTACAAAATAAATGATATAGTATAACAATTGAAATAGAGACAAACACACGAAATAACTAAGACAAAACCCGTAGGAGATTTTGCTGTTTTGAATTGATAATAGAAAAGGATATGGATGACCAAAATAAAAACAGGGATCAGCAAAGCCGGTCCCTGTTACAACAAGATAGCAGTAAAAGTATTTTTATTGCATGACTGTATCCAGTAAATGCATAACACCATTCGATATTCTTGCTTCCCGTTGCGTGACGGGGATATTACCAATGCTGACAGCACCATTCTTTACCTGTAGTGTTAGCTGCTTCCCGTTTACTGTTGTCAGGGTATCACCATCTTTCATGTCTTTATAATTGATCTGCCCGTTCACAATATGATTACTCAAAAGGTCGGCGAGCTTCGGCCTGTTTTGTGGCTCCAGTAAATCAATCATCATTCCATGATCCAGTTTTTCAAAGGCAAGATCGGAAGGAGCAAAGAAAGTAAAAGGTCCTGTACTGCTGAGTAACTGGTCCAGGTCAGAAGCATGTACTCCTTTTTTTAATGTTCTCAGATTTTTATCGGTGTTCACTACCTGTGTAATATTTGACATAATGTATTAATTTATTTGCCTGCAGCATTACCGGCATCCATGTAAGGTAGTCTTTAGCTGTCAGCATTGCCGATATAGTTTCATCCGGCAGTTCCGGGCAGCAGGAGCAATAAAAAAGGGCATCAGCTGATGCCCTTTTATTCCATTAACGAACAGCGTTCTTATTTCAGATTTTTAGCAAGATGTTTAGCCATATCAAACATAGATACCTGTGCTTTACCACCGAAAACGGGTTTCAGTTTAGCATCAGCATTGATCATGCGTTTGTTGGCTTTATCCTGTAATTTATTGGCTTTGATATAAACCCAGATTTTTTTAACCACTTCTGTACGGGGAATTGCTTTACTTCCCACAACAGCTGCTAAAGCTTCACTTGGTGTGAGGGCTTTCATGAATGCTGCTGATGGTTTACGGGTTGATTTCTTTTTTGCTGCTTTTTTAGGAGCTGCTTTCTTAGCCGCTTTCTTTACTGCTTTTTTCGCTGCAGGTTTCTTAGCTGCTTTTTTAGGAGCTGCTTTTTTTGCTTTTTTAGTTGCCATGTTGTTTTTGTTTAGAATGTTAATGGGTATTCAAAATTAACAGTATCAAATATAAGTTATTTCCACACTCACGAACACGATACTGATTTTTTTTCCCACTATCTTCTAATATGGGTATTGATTGTGGAAAATAGGTGTGTATTCATTGGGAGAACTGGTGTGCTTATTGGGTGAACAAGGCGATTTTCCGAAGGGAAATGGAGTTTTCTCCGAAGGAGAATGGCTTTCGTCAGCGGTCTTTCCTTCGGGAAATGAGGTAAAACAGCAGGGTGATCACCAGTAATCCTGCCGATCCATAGACGAGATAACTGTAAGGCATATCGATTCTTTCCAATGAAAATAGTGCATTCTCCGGGGGAAAACAGGCTATAATGCCAGCAATTTCTTTACTTCTGTCCTGATATACCCGTTCTGTAGGTAGTGATAAAGGTTCTTCCCCGGGCAGGTGGTTTGTGCCGAATGGTCCCTGTGTGAGGCGAGTGTTTCCAATGGTAAATTGTATTTTTTACAGCAATAAGCGATCAGCCGGGTCAATGCTGCTAACTGGGCGGAAGGTACTTCCTGTTGTTCCAGGTTTCCGAGACAGGTAATGAGCAAATGCCCGGTGGGATCATATTCAGTTGCCGTTTCTCCCACGGTAAATACATTTCTTCCTTCGTAAATCGTCCCATCCGGGGCAATGAGAAAATGGTAAGGAATGTCAACCCAGTTCCTGTCTTTACCCATTCCCCAGGTCTGTATATTCTTTATTTTCCGGGCAGCATCATCCGTTATTTCCAGTTTGGTGCCTTCATGATGAATGGTGATCTGCACAGGAACATGGGATTTATAAGGTTTGGGTTCAGCCGCATTCCATCCCGAACGGGGAACAATAACAACTGCTGTTTTTGATGTACTGATCTTTTTACCGGGACAGCAACCGGATATAATAAGCAGCAAACAAACAACAGGTACCAGTTTTTTCATAAACAAAAGATAAGATATTTGCGTTGATACCAAAACGGCATTTTGCCCGTTAATGCAAAACACAGGATTATACTATGCAGAACGCCACCATCCCACATACCAATACGGCTGCCCGGCTTTTTGTATGGGCATTACTGCTAACCTGTTTGCTGATCTTATCCAAGTATATACTTTTCAAAAAAAGCCCCCGGTATTATAAGAACTATTTTAACCGGGAATACCGGCACTATAAAGTAAAAGAGGGCTGGGCCCAGGCGAACCTGGCACCGTTTTCCACGATCCGGTTATTTTCCTCCCGGAGGGTCACAAAGGAATACAGCTATAAGAATATTGGTGGTAATATCATCGGTTTTGTTCCACTGGGCATCCTGCTTCCTTTGTTGTTTGGGGTATTCAGGAATTTTTTCCTGCTGACAGGAGCTGTATTGTTTGCCAGTCTTTCCTTTGAAACATTACAGTTGCTGCTGGGCACAGGTGTGTTCGATGTGGATGACCTGATACTCAATACCGCTGGCGGCATTGCAGGATACCTTGTTTTTATCATTGCAGGTTTGCTGATCCCGCACCGAAAACAGTAACACTATACTTGTTTCAATACCAGCACAGAAACCAGGGCGGGTTGTTCATACTGGTTGATGGTGATACTATACTCTTCCTGTTCCACACAAAAGGGGAGCAGCTTATCAATAAAAGATTTGGCCACCAGCCGCTGCGGCGTACTGAGTAAAATAGTAGTTCCGGCTTGTAAAAATTGTAATAATAAATGATGCAGCTGGTCAAACTCTCCCGGTTCATAATTAATATCACTCAGTAGCAACACATCAGGATGCTGGTCTTCGGGTAAATGATTCCAGTCCGCCACACTGCACCGCATATTTGTGTACCCGTTTTCCAGGACCGACTCCTGCATCATTTTCACTGCTTCGGGGATATGATCACTGCAATGGACTTCCGAGGCATACACAGCAGCCAATAGCGAAGGTAATCCCAGCCCGGCAGCCAGTTCCGTTACTTTTTTATTTTCAATGTAACCGGTATGTACCGATAAAAAATTACAAAGCCCAATGGCAGCGGGCCATACCTGCGACCAGTAGGGAAATACAACAGAAGGATCTGTATGCTCCCTTTCCAGGTAATCCTGCTGCACCCATGCGGCATTGGGCACGACGACAGTTATTTGTTGGTCGCCAAAATGAAAGACCCGGCGGGAAGAAATAAAATTCATGTACAAATGATCAGTATGCAAAGATGCGTCATCCTTTAGTATACTGCTGTAATTATTGAAGGGCTTTTGGTACTTTCACGCCACTAACTATGCAACGGATAAAACCTGATGTGGATATTATACTCGATGTGCTGCAGGCAGTGCTGCTGGCAAAACCGGGCACCCCGTTTGTAGAAAGTTTATTGGTGCAATACCAGGAAAGGGGAGGGTTGAGCAAAAAACAATTACAGGGATTGCACAGCAAAGCATCAAAGATCAGCACGATACCGGCCAGCAAACTGGCTACATTAGAAGCAATCATAAAAAAGAAACATACCAAAGAAAGATCAGCCCTGCCCGCAACCGTTCCGTTGTATGAGAAGGATGAAAGCACCGGG
>JAEUVP010000169.1 GCA_016786805.1 Chitinophagaceae bacterium
GCTTCTTTATCTATTCCTTCGCCGTATGTACTCACCATTCAAAATGTGGAAGCAGAGCATGACGGTACAGAAGGTGTTGTCCGGGTGTCCACCAGCCAGCAACTGGGCAATGAAAGCCTGAAGGCATTTGTGAAATTTGATCCGGAGCTGGCCTACACGGTTGAACTGACGGAGAATGGTTTCCTCCTTCGCAGTGATAAGTTTGATGTGGAGAAAAGTTATGCATTGAATATTGCCAAAAACCTCCGGGGCAAAATTGGAGGCATTTTGAAAGAAGATTATAGTGGGAGCGTTGCTTTCGGGCAACTGGAGGCGAATATTAATTTCACCAATAGCAAGGCTGTCTATTTGTCTAAAAAAGGCAGTAAGAATATTGAAGTAAAACTGACCAACGTACCAAAGGTGAAACTGATCATCTCCAAAATTTATGAGAATAACCTGCTGATGGCGCAACGTTACGGCTATTACCCGCAGGAATCAAGATCAGCCAGCTATGCGAGTTATGATGGCGAGTATGAAGGTGATTACTACGATGATTATGGCGGAAACGCTATGCTGGGGGATGTGATCTATGAAAAAGAAATTGATACCCGGTCATTGCCCAAAAGTGGAGCAGGCCGCTTACTGAATTTCTCGCAGTTTGAAGACCGTCTGCCTGATTTTAAAGGTGTCTATCACATTGTCATTCGCTCCACGGAAGATTACTGGGTAAAAGACAGCCGCTATATTTCTTTATCAGACCTTGGCCTGATTGCCAAAGAAGGACAGGATAAAATTTATGTATTCACTAATTCATTAAAAACTGCAGACCCGGTAAACGGGGTTAATGTATCTGTCTATTCTAACAATAACCAGCTGATCGGTACGGGTGCTACGAACGCAGATGGCGTGGCGGAGATAGCATACAGTAAAAAAGAGTTCAGCGGCTTTAAGCCCGCCATGATCATTGCAAAGACAGCTGATGATTTCAATTACCTGCCCTTTAGTAATACCAGGGTGAACACCTCAAGATTTGAAGTGGGAGGTAAACGAAATAATCCCAGCGGACTGGATGCATTTGTCTATGCAGAAAGAGATATATACCGCCCCGGGGAGAAAGTGAATTTTTCTGTTGTTATCCGTGACCGTGACTGGAAAACACCGGGAGATATTCCGTTAAAAATGAAATTCCTGATGCCGAACGGTAAGGAGCTGAAATCATTCCGGAAAAGCCTGAATGAAGAGGGCTCCGTGGAAGGAAGTATTGATATTGCTACGTCAGCCATTACCGGTAGTTATACATTAGAGGTCTATACTTCCAATGATGTATTACTGGCGGCTAAAAACTTCTCCATTGAAGAATTTGTACCGGATCGTATCCGGGTCAGTACAAAACTGGATAAAGCTTTTCTCCGCCCTGGTGAATCGGCGAATCTCTCTGTGAATGCAGTCAATTTCTTTGGCCCGCCTGCCGCGAACCGGAATTATGAAACAGAGATACAGGTAAAGCAAAAGTATTTTTCCCCGGCGAAATTTGCTGATTACGATTTCAGCCTGGCCAACCAGAACAGTTTCTTTGATAAAGTGGTGAAAGAAGGAAAAACAGATGAACAGGGTAATGCCACTGAAGTATATGAAGTACCTGCCACCTATGCTAATACAGGTGTACTGCAAACAAATTTTTACACTACCGTATTTGATGAAACCGGGAGACCTGTTAGTCGTGCCGCTTCTGTTGATGTATTCACACAAGATGTTTTGTTTGGGGTGAAACGGGATTGGTTCTATTATTACCCGCTGAACCAGGCGGTGAAGTTTCAACTTGCTGCTGTCAACAAGGATGGTAATGCAGCCAGTGGTACAGCAAGGATCGAAGTGATCAAGCATGAATACAGAACAGTACTTACTAAAAGCGGCAGTTATTTCCGGTATGAATCACAGAAGGAAGATAAACTGATGATCGAGAGCCAGCAGTCAATCGGCGCTAATACCGTTTATTCTTATGTGCCAAGATCACCAGGTGATTACGAGATCAGGATATATCGTCCCGGTGCTAACAGTTACGTCAGCAAAAGCTTTTACAGTTATGGCAGCTGGGGTGGCGATAACAGTTCTTTTGAAGTGAACAATGAAGGCAATATTGAGATTGAGCTGGATAAGAAATCGTATTTCACCGGGGAGAGTGTAAAAGCATTGTTCAAAACACCGTTTAGTGGTAAGATGCTGGTAACAGTGGAGACGGATCATGTAGTATCTTACCAGTATGTGGAAGTGAGCAACAGGACCGCCAGTCTTGATCTGAAATTGTCCGGTGATCATGTTCCGAATGCATATATCACAGCTACACTGATCAAACCACATGAGGTATCGGATATTCCATTGACAGTGGCCCATGGTTTCCAGAGTGTGAAAGTGGAGGAGAAGAGCAGGAAGATTCCTGTTGAAATTGTGGCTTCAAAATCAGTTCGTTCCCGCACCCACCAAAAAGTAAAAGTGAAAGCTGCACCGGGCAGTTATGTTACTTTGGCTGCAGTGGATAATGGAGTATTACAGGTTAGTGATTTTAAAACACCCGATCCGTATAATTATTTCTACCAGAAAAAAGCCCTGCAAGTAATGGCGTATGATCTGTATCCCTTATTATTTGCAGAAGTAAGAGCCAAACTGAGCAGCACGGGTGGTGATGGTGAACTGAGTATGGAAAAAAGAGTGAACCCGATGCCGGCGAAACGGGTGAAAGTTGTTAGTTACTGGAGTGGAATCAAGAAAGCCAATGGAAGCGGCGAGGCAGAATTTGAATTTGATATTCCCCAGTTCAGTGGCGAGTTGCGTTTAATGGCGGTTTCTTATAAAGGGCAAAGTTTTGGTGGCGGAGAAAATACCATGACGGTGGCTGACCCGATTGTGATCAGTACTGCCTTACCAAGATTCCTGAGTCCGGGCGATACGGTCAATGTTCCTGTTACATTAAGTAATACAACAGATAAATCCGCCAGCGTTACGGCAACGATCAATACGGATGGTGCTGTAAAAGTGGTGGGCGGCAGCAGTCAAACTGTTGCACTGACTGCAAAAAGTGAAGGGAGGGCTGTATTTAGTGTGGTGGCGAATCCATCCATCGGTGTGGCGAAAGTGACCGTAACGGTGAATGGATTAGGCGAAAAATTTACTGATGCCACAGATATCTCCGTTCGTCCGCCATCCACGTTGCAGAAAGTAACCGGTAGTGGTTCAATAGCAGGAGGCAGTTCGCAGAAAATAAATATCGGATTAAGTGATTTTATGCCCGGCAGTAGTGACTACAGTTTAGTAGTAAGCCGTTCACCGGCACTGGAGCTGGGCGATCATTTACGTTACCTCGTTCAATATCCTTACGGATGTACGGAACAAACCGTTTCTGCCGCTTTCCCGCAATTGTATTATGGAGATATGGCTGACCTTATGCAACTGAATAAACAGAACAAGGTCAATGCCAATACGAATATTATAGAAGCGATCCGTAAGATCAAAATGCGGCAATTGTATAATGGAGCTGTTACGTTATGGGATGGTGAAGGCCGGGAAGACTGGTGGGCCACCATCTATTCAGCCCATTTCTTGTTGGAGGCAAGAAAAGCAGGATTTGATGTGGACAATAGTTTAATAGAAACCATGCTGACCTATATTAATAACCGGTTAAAGAATAAAGAAACGATCACCTACTATTACAACCGGAAC